>JAFZTZ010000003.1 GCA_017618595.1 Alphaproteobacteria bacterium | reverse complement strand
TGTATCTATCATAAAATCTGTTATGGCCGATTTTATGTATGACAATATGGACCCAACGGTCGCAGAAAATGCGTTGTTTGCAACAACATGTAACGAATTTAACGAAAATTCGCAGGGGTTACAATATAAATCTGGGGCAAAGCCTTTAACTGATGAAAACGGCGCTATTGTCGTAACATCTGGCAAAATGCATTGGTATGCGACCAAAGAAGATATAATGGGGTCAGACATGATGAAACAATGCATTGAACGCGATATATCTTATGAGGTTGTTCCAGGAATATACTATACGGGCCAACATGCATATTCCAAGGCATTGGGTAAATCGGAACATGTTGTATTACATAAACAATTTACCAAAGGGGCAAATTATGACCACGCATAAATCAAACAATGACATAGTATTAGCCAAATACAATAATGATCCGACAAATTGTCGTCCTGCAATCGCATGGTTAAATATTAACGGCAAAACAGAAAGTTTTTATGGATTCGTGGTGGAGAATGAATATTTTATAAATGCCAAGACACACGATGTATATAAAAAAACAGATTGTGTGTTGATAAACTATATTGACGATACCGACGATTGATAACGGGTTATTTTACATATATTTCCGATTTGGTGTTAATTACGCATTTTAGAATTGTGGAATCGAAAAAGAAACAACACCCAAATGGGTGTTGTTTTTATTTCTGGTGGCCCTGGTCGGACTTGAACCGACACTCCTTGCGGAACTTGATTTTGAGTCAAGCGCGTCTACCAATTCCACCACAGGGCCATTGGCAAAGAATTATTTTGCTTTCTTTGCGTCAACTTTTTTCACCAAACGCGCGCTGCGATTCGGTTTGTGTGCAGGCTTTTTCGCCGGTTTTGCGGCGGCGCCTTGCTTTTTCACAATTGCGCGTTTAATTTCAGCCATTTCTGGCGTCAAACGTGATATTGGTTTTGCCATAACATAGGCATCCAATCCACCATGTTTGGTCAATGTACGCAAACCCGCCGCAGACAAGCGCAACGAGAAATCGCGTGCCAAAATATCACTATGAAACTTCAATACATGCAGATTTGGCAAGAATGTACGCTTTGTATGGCGTTCCGAATGGGACACATTCATACCAACTTCTGTTTTTTTACCTGTTACTTTACATACACGTGGCATATCTAAATCCTTTAAATCAGTGCGACATAATGTATAACAAAAAACCTGAAAAGTCAAGTATTCTTTTTATTTAATTGTTATGCGCCGGTGTTAATAAATCTGCAATTGTTTTAACCGGGTTAAATGTCGTAATTGGGACCGCAACAAAAATCGTGTTCCACCGCGCCATCGCACCATTCCACAGGCCCGGGCATTCCATTGCACGTATGGGGCGACCCGCATATGATTTTTCAGAAATAAACCCAGTATCTTTATCTATGTAATTCATCAAATCGAATTTATTTCCCCTATAATCGCGAACCGCGCATACCAAATCCACCGGGTTAAAGTGCGTAGACATATTCATAATATCACGCGATGTCGGGGCAATTTGCGATGATTCTATAATCTGAAGTCCGGAATTTTTGACCAAAAATGGTCCGCCCCCGGGTGCCCCAGTATTTTTAACCATTCCGCATACACGCAGGGGCCGATTTAATATTTTCTTTAATTCATCCGCATTTGGCGCGACATCCACGCATAAAACATTTTTTACAAATTCGGCAATTTTATTTACATCGCCCTTTCCAGCATCCAATGCACATATATATTCAAATATTTGCGTTTGAATCGATACCAACATTCCCGCCAATGCCTGTTTATATTCAATTGTGTCTTGGGCGGCCGTATCCGTGCATACATTATCAATATTCTTGATAAACACTATATCGGCATCCATTTTATCCAGATTCTTTATCAATGCACCATGGCCCGCCGGACGAAATAACAATGTGCCCTCTTCTGTGCGGAACGGCGTATTATCAGGATTAACCGCAATTGTGTCGGTTGAGGGGTCCTGTTCCGACATTGTGATATTATATTTAACCCCGAACCGTTTGGAATATGCCGGCATAATCTTGTTTATTTCATTTTCAAATGCATCGTGATGTTCATGCGAGACCGTAAAGTGAATATTTACATTATCACCATCTGATACCGCATATTTCGCACCTTCGACAAGATGTTCTGCAATTGGCGTGCGAATTTCTGTGCCATTATCATATTTATGGAACGGAACCAGCCCTTTGGGCATATTGCCATATTTATTTACAATGGCGCGCGCGATATCGGTATTTGTGGCATTTTCATCTAGTTTCAAATAATCATAAAATGCCAACATGCGCACGTGTTCGCATACTTTACGCGCCGTATCATTTAATTCGCCCGTTTCCAAAAATGTGAACAAATCGCGCAGCATTCGTGTAGCCGCCCCAGATGCAGGAACAAATTTTATTACCGTATGTGTTTTTGCATAACCTTTGTAAATATCAATATATTCTTGACGCGCCGCGTTATTTAGTTCTTGAATTTCGCCACTTACCATAGTCGCGGGATGCACAATGTCTGCAAATGGGAATCCACGCACAAAGTCCGCAATTTGATATTCAATATCTTGCACCGCAAGGCCGTGATTAGTTATTTGTTTGATATCTGCATCTGAAAAAATCATTTTAATTTCTCCATTTAGGTTTGTATTCCGTGGTCTTGAAAACAATGGTGACCGCGACTATATATATGGTAACCAAAAAAATCATAAGAGGCAATAAATTATGAATCCAGAAGAAATGCAAGAAACACCGTCGCAAGCCATTGAAAAATATACGACCGATTTTACCAAATTGGCCGCAGACGGTAAATTAGATCCAGTTATCGGACGCGACGAAGAAATTCGCCGTACGATTCAGGTTCTGTCACGCAGAACAAAGAATAACCCTGTCCTGATTGGCAGTCCTGGTGTTGGTAAAACCGCGATTGTTGAAGGTTTGGCGGAAAGAATCATTTCGCGTGATATTCCGGAAAACCTGCAGAACAAAAAATTATTGTCATTGGATATGGGCGCGTTGATGGCGGGCGCAATGTTCCGCGGTCAATTCGAAGCGCGTTTCAAGGCGATTTTAAAGGCCGTCAAAGATTCCAATGGTGAAATCATTTTGTTCATTGATGAATTGCACACACTTGTTGGCGCAGGCAAAGGCGAAGGCAGTATGGATGCCGGGAACCTTATTAAACCTATGTTGGCACGTGGGGAATTGCATTGTTTGGGTGCAACGACATTGGATGAATATCGCCAATATATTGAAAAAGATCCGGCACTTGCCCGTCGTTTTCAACCGGTTTACATTGATGAACCAACGGTTGACGATACTATTTCCATTTTGCGTGGTCTAAAAGAGAAATACGAAGGCCACCATGGTGTGCGTATCGCCGATGCTGCATTGGTTGCCGCGGTGCGTTTATCTAACCGCTATATCACCGACAGATTCTTGCCGGATAAAGCAATCGATTTGATGGACGAAGCCGCCGCCCGCGTTCGTATGGAGGTCGCATCCAAACCCGAAGCGTTGGATGAAATTGACCGTCATATCATGCAACTGAAAATCGAACAACAGGCATTAAAGAAGGAGAAAGACGAAGAATCCAAGAAACGCCTTGTTGATTTGGAAAAAGTAATTGCAGATGCAGAAGAAAAATCCAAGAAAATGACGGCCGACTGGCGCGCTGAACAGGATAAAATGCGTGCGCTGTCCGACGCAATGGCCGCGTTGGATGCCGCCAAAGCCGAAGTTGCGGCTGCAATGCGAAATGGCGATTATGAAAAGGCATCTGCCCTGCAATATGGCAAAATTCCAGGACTGGAAGAAAACATAAAGAAGATGAATTCGGAATCGCGCGAATACAAAACGGTTTTACCGGAACATATTGCCGCAGTCGTCAGC
>JAFZTZ010000020.1 GCA_017618595.1 Alphaproteobacteria bacterium | reverse complement strand
GGTAACAACCGTGTTTACCTTGGAAACCTTGGAAACTTGTGATATTTCATCGGATATTCCCGAACACGTTAATCTTGTCGCATTAACCAGTTCTTCTGCACTGCGTGATGCATCGTCCGCATACACACCTGGCATTGCAAGCAATGCGAACAAAATACCAATTAAAATTTTCATCCCTCTTCTCCTAAGAACAAAACATATTACACACGGATATTATATCAAAAATCACTATGTTTTCATAACAAAAAAAAACGCGGTGAACCCACCGCGTTTTTACTTATCACTTACAACTTATACTAACAACTATTTTACTTTCTTTAATACCAATGACGCGTTTGTTCCACCAAACCCAAACGAATTGGATAGTGCAACATCAACCTTACGTTTTTTCGCGACATTTGGCACCAAATCAAAATCACCAACTTCATCAACTGGGTCATTCAAATTGATTGTTGCCGGAACAACACCATCGCGAATTGCCAGCGCACAGAATATTGCCTCTACCGCGCCTGCGGCCCCCAGCAAATGTCCCGTCATAGATTTTGTTGACGACATACATGCGCCAGTTTCCCCAAACATAGTTTTAACCGCAATCAATTCGCCAATATCGCCAAGTCCTGTTGATGTTCCATGTGCATTGATATAATCAACATCCGACGGTGTTAAACCCGCATCCCGTAATGCCGCCGCCATCGCACGCGCACCACCTTCGCCATTTTCGGCCGGTGCCGTTATATGATGCGCATCACCAGACAGACCATATCCCGCAACTTCGGCATAAATTTTTGCACCACGTGCAACCGCATGTTCATATTCTTCCAACACCAACACGCCCGCACCTTCAGCCATGACGAAACCATCGCGCCCTTTATCCCATGGACGTGACGCCGTCTCGGGATCATCATTACGGGTGCTTAGTGCTTTCATTGCCGAAAATCCTGCGATACCGATTTTACCAACTGCACCTTCGCAACCACCACAAATCATAATATCGGCATCACCGTGCTGAATCAAACGCACACCTTCGCCGATACTGTGCGCACCGGTTGCACACGCGGTAACCGTTGCGATATTTGGTCCTTTGAATCCATATCTAATGGAAATATGTCCCGCCGCCATATTGATAATACATTTTGGAATAAAGAACGGACTGATATGACGCGGTCCATTTACCGACAATTCAATACAATTTTCATAAATAGTATTTAACCCACCGATACCACTGCCGACAGAAACCCCTACTCTTTCCTTGTCACCGGTATATTCGGCCAGGCCCGCATCGCGAACTGCTTCGTCTGCGGCGACAACACCATACAAAATGCATTTATCCATTTTACGCTGATCACGTGGTTCTACTACTGTATCTGGATTAAACATTCCTGGTTCATCCCCACGGACCGGCACACCCGCAATTTGACACGCCAAATCGGCCACATCCATATCTTCTATTTTACGAATACCCGATTTGCCCGCCAGAATATTTTTCCATGCATATTCAACACCACACCCAACTGGCGATACGATACCCATACCGGTTACGACAACTCTTTTCATAATATAACTTCCTTTGTAATGTTAAACTGATGCCTCATCATAATATTTTTTTACATAAAAATACAGTAAAAAAACCGCCACGCCAGATACCATAACGCGTGACGGTCATAATAACCAATTTAACCAAAATTATTTTTTGGCTGCTGGTGCGTCTGCCTTTTTGGCATGTGCATCAATATATTTTACTGCATCACCAACCGTAGCCAATTTTGCGGCTTCTTCATCCGGAATTGTGATATCAAATTCTTGTTCAACGGCCATAACAAATTCAACGACATCCAAAGAGTCCGCACCCAAATCATTCACAAAAGCGGCCTTTTCTGTAACCTTGGATTCATCTACACCCAATTTTTCCACGACCAATTTTTTCACTTTTTCAAAAGTTGACATTTTACATCCTTTATTTATGTTAAACTTTTTGTCATCTTTCATGACGTGTATGTTCCAAAAAATACCATTTTATGACGCATATGTCAAGAAATTATAACAAATAATAACAAACCCGACTTTATTCAATTATAAATAATTCTTCCAATAAATTGTTCATATTTGCGCGTAAATCTTCGCGATCCCCCGCCCAAACAAGATGCCGCATCATGAATTTATACACATCATCCATGGTCAAATTTGGTATGCCCGCTTCCTTGATTACACGCGACCATGCCAGACGCGGATCCGTCAAATGCCCATGACCACGTCCGGGGAAAACCCAATATCCGTCCTGGGGCATATCCTGTAATAATACGACCGCCATATCAGACAAAGGTTTTTCATTCCACGTATCACGATTAAAATCCAGATCCGCCCATTGCATAGAAAATACTTGGTTCTTGGTTGCGAACCCATACACCAACATCAAAAATGCATCACGCATAACACTATCTGGATAATTTTTTATTGCATCAACCAAACGACGTAAACCGTGTTTATTAAGTGGCCGCACACGACGATTCTGTTCCGGTTTTGGTAATTGCAGAACCGGATTTTCTTTGACATAACCGGTTCCAATTGCATACCGAAATATACTTTGCAACAATTCGTGCATACGTTCCGCCATGGCGGCACCGTCGATTCCATTTATCGTTTCACGAATATCATCAGACGTAATATCCGAAACATTTTTATCAAACAAATTTTTCAAATGTCGATCAATAGATCGCACCAATTTATCATACGACCCCACAGAACGATGAACACAATTTTTCAAATACATTTGCACAAAATCATGAAAAGAAATTTTTTTGCGCTTCATTTGAATTTTCTTTGACGCGTCTTCCAACGCTGTTGCAACCGCGCTGCGTGCTTCTTCAATATCCACATCTGGATATTTTCCAATTATCACACGACGATCACGACCATTTATACGTTTGCGCACAAAGAACGTTTTAACACCACGACTTGTTATATACATACGCAAACGCGGTTCTGAAACATCTTGAACAACATCAAACCCACGCGCAGGCACCGCCAAATTATCCAAAATATATGGATTAAAAAAGAATTGGTGTGTCATGACAATCCTCCCCTGTGGTTGTATGCGCAACGCGCAAAGTTTTTATTCTTTGACCTTTACACAAAACATCGCCGTTTCTGCCTGATAGTGTGCAACACGCGCATCTTCAAATCTTTTTTTTGCATCAATGTACTGTTTGTTAATTGCAAACATAGGACAAGTTTTCCCCGCACAACCACACTCTTCTTTAAACCGTCCACAGTGAACATTTATTTCTGGATAATTATCAAAACACCCAGCATCACCAAATTTTTGGACTTCGTTCACAGCTTGCAATAACTTGGTATATGTCCACGCCTTATACAAAGAAGACACATAATATTTCAGCATTATCCTTGCATCGTGCGCTTTCTCTTTTAATTTTCCCATCGTCAAATCCTTTATTTACTACGTCCCCACAGTTTGCGCCGCGCAATATTAAACTCTTTTTCTGTTTCTTTGTATTTTTCAAGTGCTGTTTCGTAGTTTCCCTTGACTTTTTCAACATTATCTTCGTCATATGCGCCCTGCGCCGCCAAATCATATTCAACCAATACATGCAGCACTTCCTTGCTCTGCTGCTTTTTCAGTTTCTTTAATCTTCTGTATTCTTTGATATCGGCGACTTTTTCCTTTAAATGAAGTAAATCTAAAATTGCTTGATTACGTTCATGTTTTGCATCGCGCAGTTGAATATTTAACCCAACATATTTTTTGTTCCATGGAATATTCGGACAATTTACATTTGGGCAATATTCATAATCGTGCAGAATCATGCATGGCATTGGCATCGCATAATTTTGTGATACATCATGCGCACCAAAGAAATTTTCATTGATGACCACACGATCATTCTGGTCCCGTTCTTTGCATTGAAAATCCAACCGGCGCGCTGTTAATGCTCGACGAATTTCCTTAACATTTGCCTGCGCTTGTTTCACATTTTTTAATTTTTCTTTTAATCTGCTCATTATTTTTTCCCTTGTTCGTTCATCAATACTTTTCCACGGGGATAAAACATCCCCATGGAGTAAATATCTTATTTTGCAAGCCCCAATGCCTTTTGCAACAACAAGCGTTTTTCTGCGCGTGCCTTGTGAAATCTTTCTTCGGCATGAACAAAAGTTTCCAACAACGGACGTCTTGTGCAGTATTGGTTTGTGCATGTTCTGCCTTTCAAGAATTCGCAATCTTCTTTGTACCCAGTATCTTCGACATATGAGGTTTCTGGGGCATCTATAATAACCTTGTCAAAATGGTTAAAGCATGCTTTTGCCAATTTTGGTTCATCTTGTTTTAAATGATATTCTTTTTCTTTTGCAGTAATTACTTTTTTCGCGGCCTTCATATCGCGACGGGCTTTGCGTACCACCGGTATCATTGCTAAGTACAATTCAAAATTAGTTGGTTCATTACTACGTTGATACTTTGAAAATACTGGCATTGTTTTTCCTTTTTGTTATTACACTTTCAGTGCGTTAATAAACGCGGATTGCGGTATTTCAACATTACCGAATGTCCGCATACGCTTCTTTCCCTCTTTCTGCTTCTCCAAAAGTTTTCTTTTACGCGTGATATCGCCGCCATAGCATTTTGCGGTAACATCCTTGCGATATGCTGCGATAGTTTCACGCGCGATAATCTTTCCACCGATTGCGGCCTGTAATGGAATCTTAAATTGATGCCGCGGAATCAGATCTTTTAATTTTTCGACAATTGTGCGCCCGCGTTTTTCGGCACTTGACCGATGGCACATAAACGACAGCGGTTCGACATTTTCTTCGTTGACCAGAATTGAAACCTTTACCAAATCAGACGGTTCATACCCTTGGACCACATAGTCAAACGATGCATATCCCGATGAAATAGATTTTACGCGGTCATAGAAATCAAACACGATTTCGGCGAGTGGTAATCTGTAAGTCAGCACCGCCCTGTTCCCGACATATGAAATATTTTCTTGGATACCGCGGCGTTCCGAACACAGCGACATAATTCCGCCCATAAATTTATCAGGCATCATAATCGTTGCGCGCACCCATGGTTCTTCGATAGATTCAATTTTTGTAATATCGGGCATATCGGCGGGGTTTTCCAAATCCATAACTTCGCCATTACGCAGATGAATTTTATACAGCACGCTTGGCACCGTATTTATCAGGTTCAAATTAAATTCGCGGAACAAACGTTCGCTGATAATTTCCATATGCAACAGTCCCAAAAATCCACAGCGCAATCCAAAACCCAACGCCGAAGATTTTTCGGTTGTGAACACAAACGACGCATCATTTAACGCCAATTTTTCGGCACTTTCGCGCAGCGCCGGATAATCATCGGCGACCATTGGAAAGAACGATGAAAACACGACCGGCACCGACGGTTTGAACCCCGGCAACGCATCAACGGTTGCGCGGCTATCTGCGATAGTATCACCAACCTTGCAATCGTGAATTGTTTTCATCCCCGTAATAATAAACCCGATTTCGCCCGTAGATAATTCATCCACATTAACCATTTTCGGCGTAAAGTACCCGATTTTTTCAACGGTATATTCCGCGCCGGTCGCGACAAAGTGAATCTTTTGACCGCGGCGCAAAACGCCGTCAACAACGCGCACCAACACCACAACCCCAAGATACGAATCATACCAAGAATCCACCAACAGCGCACGCGATGACGCATTTTCATCACCATGTGGTGCCGGCAATTTATGAACGATTTCTTC
>JAFZTZ010000019.1 GCA_017618595.1 Alphaproteobacteria bacterium | reverse complement strand
TTGTATACGGCATAGATGCAGAATATGAATTTGTGTATTTCAACAAATCTTCAAAAGAATCTATTTGTTTAACCGAACCACCACCAAGTGGTGTGCATGGGCCAATATTGTGTATGTAAAATTCTGTTGCTGTTGCCATTTTTTATCTCCTTGCGTTACCACGACTATAACCGCCGTCATTAAAGAATAACCATAGTTTTATCGAACGGCCTTCTGTTTTATTTGGATAAACATCTTGCAGGTTTTTATCCAAAATCCAAAGTTCTGATTTTTCAGATTCATCTGTCTTTGCCAAAATATCCTGTATTTGACTTTCGTCGCTGACCACCCAGAATTTCGTGTTCCGGGTCACACTATGAACTATTTGACGACCATCTTCGTCATATTTTTCTGGGTCAAGTTTTTCAAAGTGTGGACGTGGCAAAGAATATGAATCTACAAACTTTATTTTATATGACGCGGTTAATTGATACGGCATATCTTCTGTGGTTTTTGAAACTCTGCGCGCAAAAGCGGTTTTCTTGGTTGTTTCCATAAAAAATACTGTTTGACCCGCCAAATCTGTTCGTGTAAAAACAAATGGTTCAAAAACCGGTAAAATTCTTTTACTTTTTTTTGCGGTCATATTATTTTTATCCCTTTTTTATTATATATACTCATATCCCAAAAAACCACAAAACTGTGCAAAAGGAACCGTCCGATATAATCCGTTCCATACCGTCCATTCATCTTTTTTTGTTGGATTTTGGCTTTTTAAAATATTTACAGGCTTGGTGTTGTGTAGATTATAAGTTGTGGTTTCTCGTATAACTTTTATTGGCTTATCAAAAACACAAACCTGTTCTTTTACACACGCTACAAGTGACAATACTTCTAAATCACCAAATTCGATTACTTGTTTACGGCCGTCTCGTTCTAACTCGACTTTATATTTGGTATATTTGATGTTCTGCGACATAGTTTACCCTTTTATAAAACTACATCTCTCTCCTACGATTTTTTATTCCTTGTTTAATTCTATACGATTAAACAGGTTTTCTGGAACAACAAATTTTTCACCATTTTCTATACGATGTTCATATGCTGTTGGCCAACTTAAATCATGTTTGACGGCGAATATGTTTTGAATTTTTTCGGCGGCATCTGGAATAAACGGTGCCGATACGCGTGCAAACAAATCTATCAGTTGAAAACATTCGTTCAAAACCGCCACAGCCGCATCGGTATTACCGTTTTTAACCAATGTCCATGGTTCTTTTTCGGTCATATATTCATTTGCAATACCATATATTTCACGCAATGCGACAATAGATTTCCGGAATTCGCATGCATCCAGCGCATCTGTTAATTCTGCCAATTTTTCGTTTATGCGTTTTGCCAACGCTTCGTCCATCGTAGCGCCTGTTGGTACAGTATCACCAAAATTCTTGTTTGATAATTTGCATACGCGTGAAACAAAATTACCCAGCAGACCATTTAAATCTTTGTTTACAATTTCTGCAAATCGCGTCATTGTAAAGTCCGTATCATCTGTTTCTGGTGCTGATGCCAGCAGGGCATACCGCCAACAATCGCTTGGGGCGATACTTAACGCTTCGTCCAAGAATATTCCATTGCCAGTTGATTTTGAAATCTTGGCACCATTAAAGTTCAAGAAATTTTGACCCTTTAATACATCAACTGTTTTCCAATTGTCATCCATTGCTAATTCGTAGGCTGGGAAAAACACAGAATGGAAAGATACATTATCCTTGGCCATGAATTGTGTATAGTGGCAATCTGGGTTTTTCCACCAGGACGCCCAATCGGCATTTGCCGCCTGGGATATGGAAACATAACCCCATGGTGCATCAAACCAAACATAAAATACTTTATCTTCGTAGCCCGGTTTATTAACTGGGATTCCCCATTTCAAATCACGCGTAATTGGGTTATCGCGCAGCCCTTCGTCCAACCATTTATTTGCAATTTTAATTGCCGTTTTTGGCCATCCCTGGCGGGAATTTATCCATTCGCGCAATTTATCCTGCATCTTACTTAATTTAAAATACAGATGTTTTGTTTCGCACATTTCAACCGGTGATGATGGGTCAACCGCACTATGCGGATTTATCAAATCTTCGGGATCAAGTGATGCGCCACATTTTTCACATTCGTTTCCGTATGCGTGATCATTTCCACAACGCGGGCATGTCCCAATAACATAACGATCCGCCAAGAATTTCTTTTCGTTTACGGAATAGGGCTGGCGTGATACTTTTTCTTCTATCATCCCCAAAGAATCAAGACGGTTAAACAATTCATGAATTAAATTTTCATGCAGTTTTGTGTGTGTACGACCATATAAATCAAAGGACAATTTAAAATCACGCACCGCATCCAAATGTTTTGCACGATATTTTTCAACATAATCTTCCACCGACATATTTTCGCGTGCCGCGCCAATTTCACTTGGGGTACCGTGTTCATCAGAACCGCCAATATATAAAACATCACGCCCCATTGCACGACAGAAACGCGCATAAACATCACTTGGCAACAAGCATCCAATTAAATGCCCTATATGCAAAATGTTATTAACGTATGGTAATGCCGATGTTATAAGATATTTTTTACTCATTTGCCTGTCCTTTTTAAGAAAAATGGACGCCAAACGGGGCGTCCATTAGAATCCCGTTTAAACTTTTTATCAAGAACTAGTTTTGCATTCGCATTTTATATATTCCGTATAATTTTAAATCTGGTGGGTGGTATTGGACTCGAACCAACGACCTTTACGATGTCAACGTAACGCTCTAACCAACTGAGCTAACCACCCAAGCAAACGCCATTATAACAAAGAATTTGCACATTGCAAGTGTTTAGTGATAGTGGCCACAAGCCACCATCACTTACTACTTACAACTTATTTATCGCGGACTTTTGCCGGGCATTTTTTCTCGACCACGGCGATTATGTCGGCATGCAATTTCGCCAAATCGTTATCCGACATTTTCTCGGTCGGGATAATTGTTGTGGTCAATGCCACAGATTTCTGTCCGTCCGCCATTTCAAATGAATCAAACACAATGACATCTGACACCAAATTTGATGCGCCGCGTGCCGCCGCCGCCAATTTTTCGGCCGGAAAATCATTTGGTACAACAAATGCAAAGTCGCGCGAAATCGGTTGAAATTCACTTAATTTTATATCTTTGCGTTTTGTCGTCCGCACGGGCAGGGCGCTGATATCATCAACGATTCCAACAACAACATTTGTTTTTATCTTTAATTTTTTCGCAACCGATGGATGCAGTTCACCAAACTCGGCCAATTTCTTTTTACCCTGGTAAATCGCGCCATAGCGGTATGGATGCGCCCACCGCGGTGCATTTTCGGTTTCAATTGTAAAGTTTTGACCGTTCATCAGGGAAACTATATCCGCCTTGACATCATAAATATCAACATTGCGATTACGTTTCTGCCAATGTTTTGGTGATGTCGCACCAGTGCGCACAATACACAGAGATGTGTGTTGATCGCCCGGCATATCGCCATCAAATACGGTCCCCAGTTCGAATAAATTCAAATCAGGATAACCGCGTTTTTCGTTGTTTGACACCGCAACCAACAAATTTTCCAACAATGTATTACGCGCAGTATCCATATCAACAACAATTGGATTTGCAACGCGTACAATTGGTTTGTCGGTTAATATTTCCTCTATCTTGGAATTACCAAAACCAAATGATACACTTTCGTTTAATCCCAAATGTTTCAATTGTTCTTTTAACGACACATCGGCATCATTGTGCAATGCGACAATTGTATTTGCCGGCAATGTATCAAGTCCAACCTTGTCGTATCCATAAACACGAATCAAATCTGCAACAATTGTTTCTGGAATTTGAACATCCACACGTGAATCTGGTGGCGTTATTTTCCATGCGTTTCCTTTGAAATCCCCTGTATAGCCCAACCGCGTTAATATCTGTTGCATTTCGTCGGCCGGCATTTTAATTCCAGTTTTGCTTTCAAAAACCTTTGGTGAAAATGCAATTTCTTGGTTTAATGGTGTATCTGTTCCCGCCGCAGAAAAACCGATTACTTTGCCACCACATGCATCTGTGATTATCTTTACAGTTTTCATTAACGCAGGCCCGGTAATTGTTGGGT
Source organism: Alphaproteobacteria bacterium (assembly GCA_017618595.1). Taxonomy (GTDB): domain Bacteria; phylum Pseudomonadota; class Alphaproteobacteria; order Rs-D84; family Rs-D84; genus Enterousia. Next base: position 11,045 of record JAFZTZ010000019.1, on the reverse strand, counting down.
CAATTCCGCGTTCATAACGATATGATGCATCTGTTGAAATGCCTAAACGCTTTGCTGCCTTGCGTACACAAACCGGATCAAAATACGCGCTTTCCAGAATAATATTCTTGGTGTTATCATTTGTCATACCGCGCGCACCGCCAACGACACCCGCCAATGCCAATATACCCTTGGCATCAGAAATAACGATATCTGTGTCCGCCAATTCATGTTTATTGCCGAACAGGTCGGTGAATTCTTCGCCTGGTTTTGCCATACGAACAATAATGTTACCGTCTATTTCATCCGCATCAAAGCAATGCATTGGTTGCGCCATGTCATAGCAAATATAATTTGTTGCATCAATTGGCGCATTTTTCGGATTTATACCAATTGCACGCAGACGCGATGCAATTGTTTTATTACTTGGGCCAATTTTTATACCATGGATTTCGGCCAATTTATATGCACGACATTTATCTGTTTTTATTTCAACCTGGCGCGCATTGCCAGATATCGCAAATTTATCATCTTTTGGTGCGATAAATTCGCCCGCGCCGGCCGCCGACAAATCACGTGCAACACCACGAACCGCCAAATAATCAGGACGGTTCGGCGTTATGCCCGCATCAAAAACCGTTGGGCATTCAATTACCGCACTACCGATTTTTGTGTCTTCTGGTAATTCGATAATACCGCTGTGGTCATCATTTACACCCAGTTCACGACCGCTGCACATCATACCATCAGATAAAACACCACGTAATTTACCGCTTTGTATTTCATGACCTTCGATGACGCAACCCGGCACCGCCAATGCAGAAATCAACCCAACGCGAACGTTTGGCGCACCACATACGACCTGGCGCAATTTACCAGAACCATCATCAACCATTAACACATGCAAATGGTCGCTGTTTTCATGTGGTTTGCATTCTATAATTTTGGCCGCAATGGGTGCAACCGGCGCAGACAAATCCTCTACCTCTAGCCCTGTCCGCGTCAGCATATCTGAAATTTCCATCGCAGATAAATCTGTTTTTAAATATTCTTTTAACCAATCAAATGTCCATTTCATCTTTTGCCCCCTAAATTAAAAACCGCTGTTTTTCAACCATCTGACATCGCCATCGTAAAATGCGCGCAAATCGTTCAGGCCATATTTAACCATCGCAAGACGGTCCCACCCAAAACCAAACGCAAAACCTTGGTATTTATTTGGGTCAATACCACAATTGCGTAAAACATTTGGATGAACCATACCACCACATAATAATTCCAGCCATTTATTACCCCACTTCATATCTATTTCCACCGATGGATCCGTGAATGGAAAATAAGATGGACGGATACGGAATTCAACTTCACGTTCAAAATATTTTGATGCAAACGCGCGCAAGGTCCCAATAAATGCAGACAGATTAATATTCTTTTCAACCGTGTCTATATATAAACCTTCGATTTGACCAAATGATGGTGCATGTGTCGCGTCCATTTCTTTACGATATGTTTTACCAACCGCAAACATTTTTATTGGTGCGCCAAATTTTTCCATCGCACGAATTTGAATCGCCGATGTTTGCGTGCGCATAACATTACCATTTTCCAAAAAGAATGTATCCTGCATATCGCGGGCCGGGTGGTATTCCGGTGTATTTAATGCAGTAAAATTATGCCAGTCATCTTCTATTTCTGGGCCCGTCATCATCGTATATCCCATAGATTCAAAAATCGCCACGACTTCCTTTAATGACTGGGTAAGCGGATGCAGGGTTCCCCGATTTTTTGGTTCTGCGTCCAAAGAAACATCTAATTTCTGCTTAGACAGTTCCGCATTTAACACCGCGTTTTCAATTTCCACCTGGCGTGATTTAAAAAGTTCACGCAATTCGGTATTTTCACGATTTAATTCCGCGCGTTCATCATTACCAAGATTTTTCATATCTTTTAACCGCACGGTCATTGTGCCATTTTTACCGAATACAGATGTATAAAGTTCCTGTAATTCTTCCAACGATTCTATATTTTTTATTTTTTCTTTTAACATTGATTCAACCTTTTAATAAATACGGGGCCGGTATCCGCGGCCCCATAATCATAAACAAAAAACAACCTGCCGCCAAGGGTTTTATTTATCCCCTGCGATAAATCGTTTTGCGGTTTCAATAAGTTTTGCGAAATTTGCATCGCCGGCATAGGCCATTTCAGCCAAAACCTTGCGATCCAATTCAACACCGGCCTTGTGCAGACCATTCATGAATTGGCTGTATGTGATACCAGATGGACGGACCGCCGCGTTAATACGAACAATCCACAAACTGCGGAAATCGCGCTTTTTGGTGCGACGATCACGGTATGCATACTGACCCGCTTTTTCTGATTTTTCACGTGCGGCACGATATGTGCTGCTGTGACGACCAAGATAACCCTTGGCACGTTCTAAAATTTTATTGTGTTTTTGACGAACCGTTGTTCCACGTTTTACCCTTGCCATAATACACCCCCATTATTTCAAACCATACGGTGCCAAGATTTTCGCCTGGCCGACCATGTTATCATTCAAATACTGCGGCTTGGACCCGGCGTTGTTTGCACGCGCAGATTTATTACGCAGAAGTTTCTTGTGGGCATTTCTGGCAACGCGGATTTTGCCGGTTGCGGTCATAGATGCACGCTTTTTCAAGTATGACTTTGTTTTTAATTTTGGCATTTTTTTACCTCTTGTTATTTATGTCCTGGTGGCAATGCCTTTGCCACTTCGAACGGTTTCGTGGCACTATTTTGACACAAATAAACGAAAAATCAAGTTTTTATTGAATATTCATTTTTTTACTATTAAACTGAACGCGAAATGGTTGCGAAAAAAGTATCTTCCAGGTTACACACTATTATAAAGTCCGCCTTTGTTGCGGCGCTGTTGCCTATTATGCTTATATATATAGTGGTGGCAAAACCGGACTATAAGATTATAAATGGGACGGCGCATATCTTTTTGCCGGTTGCCAATGCTGTCGGTGATTTCTTTACATGGCCAATTCGGGCGGGTGGTAATCTTATTCGTAATATTCGTGATATTTCAAATCTGAAACAAGAAAACGAAGAATTGCGGACGCGTCTTGATATGGCATTGGCAACCAAAAACGAATGTGATGTTGCATTGCTTGAAAACCAACGCCTGTCACGTGAATTGGATCTTAAACGAAATATAGATTATGAAACTGTTATTGCAGATGTGATAATTGATAATACCGCAATAAATCACGGAACGTTTTTGATAGACCGCGGGACATCTGATGGCGTAAAACAGGGTATGGTTGTTGTTTCATTTGATAATACAATGGTTGGAACGGTTATGGATACGGGGGTGCATTATTCGCGCGTACGGGCATTAAACGATTCTGATACAAATATTGCGGTTCGCGTCGCAGGATCTGATGTTTATGGTTTTTTGCGTGGTAATGGTTCGGCCAGCCCAACAATTGGTTTCTTTAATGACACACAATTCCAAGGTGGCGCGGGCATAAAATTACTGACCAGCAGTATCAGCGGCGTATTACCACCGGGCATATTCGTTGGCACAATGCAAAATAAAACTGATGTCGATGTTTTATCGCCACGCGACCTGTCCAGCGTTATGGTGTTGAAATTTAATGTTAATCAGGAAAACTACAAATGAAGCAGACGGTTATAAAATATTTGCAATTTCTGTTTCCTTTTTTGATTACACTTATGCTGTGGCGGCTATCTATGCCATGGTTGAATCCGGCCGGTGTTTTGGCGATTATTCCAATATTTTATTGTTCCTTTATAAAACCTGTGCCGTATTTTACGGCATTTGCTATTTTATTTTGTTTTTTAATAGATTATAAATTTGATACTGTCATATTTTGGACAATGTTATATTGCGCATATTATGCGATTATGAATATTCAAACTATTATCGACCTTACGCATACACGAAAATTCGGCATCTACGCGTTTATGGTGTTTTTTGGAATTGCGTCGCTGTGTATGATGATGTGGTATTTAAATTGGGTTGGATTTTTCGGCGGAATTTTAATGTTTGTTATAACAACACTTCTGTATCTTCCAATAACAATGTTAACCAAGGCGGTACGTGATGATTGATACAGAAATATCAAAAGTTTTTGACCGCCGTAGTGCACTATTTTTAACCACGGGAATGGTTTTAACATCTGTGTTGGTGTTGCGTATGTTGCAAATGCAAGTTTTTAACTATCGCGATTACAAAAAGAAAAGTGAAAATAATTCATTTCGTATCCAGGTTAATATGCCACAACGCGGTAATATTTTATCTGCCGCAGGTAAAACCATATCACATGATGCACCGATTTACCGTATATATATTATCCCCGAAGAAACCAATGATTTGGAAAATCTGGTATCTGTGGTGGCGCGTGATTTGAACCTTACGAAAAAGCGTGTTGATAAAATATGGCAACGAATAAAAAAACAACAAAAATTTCAACCTGTATTAGTTAGTGAAAACACCAATTGGAATATTCTGGCCGGCCTGCAGGCCAAGAACCTTGACGGGTTACATATTGAAAGTGGTTATGCGCGCGTATATGAATTAGGTCCGGCGGGTGCGCAATTATTTGGTTATGTTGGTGCGCCCGACAAACCCGTGGCGAACACGCCGTTTTATACACATGGTGTAACCGGTTTGGAAAAACAGTTTAACAAAGAATTGTCCGGTGTTTTTGGTCAAAATGTTATGATAACAAATGCGGTTGGCCGCGTTACTGGCGAAGATAAAACACAATTTAAACCATCGGTTATGGGATCTGATATTCAAACAACAATAAACGATAATATTCAACGCAAGTTATATGACCAATTAACATTACATAAATCGGGTTGCGGGGTTGCCATAGATATTGAAACCGGTGATATTTTGGCAATGGCATCAACGCCAAGTTTTGATCCAAACTATTTTTCGGGTGACGATGCCGAAGAATATATTGCGGGGCTTCGTCAAAACTTTGCCAAACCATTTATGAACAAGGTGTTCGAAGGTTTGTATCCACCCGGGTCAACATTTAAAATTGTTGTGGCACTTGCCGCATTAGAAGCAGGCGCAGTAACACCAAATGAAACCGTGTTTTGTCCGGGTCATTGGGATTATGGTGACCGGCGTTATCATTGCTGGGAAAGCAAGGGACATGGTCGTGTGAACCTTGTTGGTGCATTGAAACATTCTTGCGATATTTATTTTTATCAACTGGCGCTGCGTATTGGTATAGATGCGATTAAGCGGATGGCTATTCGTTTAGGTATGACCGAAAAATATATGGAAGATATTATTTCAAAACAAATGCCCGGGGTTATCCCAGACCGCACATGGAAAGAAACAAATATTGGTTCAAAATGGGTGCATGGGGATACTATTATTTCTGGAATAGGCCAGGGGTTCATTTTGGTAAATTGTATGCAATTGGCGGTTATGGTGGCACGTGTGGCATCAAACAAACGCGTTGTTCCGCGTTTAATCAAAGAAAATTCTGTGCCAAAATTTGAAAGTATGGATTTCCAGGAAAAAAATCTTAAACTTGTTCTTAACGGACTTGAAGAGGTTACCAAAAAAGGTGGGACCGCCGCAGGCAGCGCGATAAATGTCAAAGGCGCAAAAATGGGTGGTAAAACTGGTACATCCCAGGTTCGCAGCATCTCACGCGCCGAACGTATATCAGGGGTGCTGACCAACGAACAATTAAAATGGAATATGCGTAATCACGGACTTTTTGTTGGATATGCACCGACGAATGCACCGCGTTATGCTGTATGCGTGATTACAGAACATTCCGGTGGCAGCGGCACCGCCGCACGCACCGCCGCAAGCGTATTAAAAGAACTGTTAACAAATAATCCGGGGTAAAATGGCAAATCAAACACGTGTTTCAAATGCAAATATGATGAATTTCTCGGAAAAACTGGAACGTTTTTCCTGGATTATGTTTGCACCTATTTGTTTGGTTTTGATTATATCCGAAGTTATATTGTATTCCGCGGGTGGCGGTTCATGGCAACCGTTTGCATTGTCGCAATTATTTAAAATTATTATGGGGCTTGGGGTATTTTTTATCGCCGCATTTACAAATATAAAGTTCTGGTTAAAGTCCGCTTATACCGTTTATGCTATCGCTGCAATTCTTATTGTTTTGGTGACATTTGTTGGGCATACGGGAATGGGGGCGCAACGGTGGTTAAACCTTGGATTTATACATATTCAGCCATCTGAATTATTTAAAATTGCGCTTGTGATGGTGCTGGCGCGGTATTTTGCATGGATGAATTCTGTGGAATTAAGTAAGTTTAAAAATTATCTTGTTCCGGCATTTTTGATGTTAATTCCATTTGGGTTGGTTGTTATGCAACCAGATTTAGGAACGGCCATATCCATTGCGCTTATTACTTTGGGGATGTTTTATATTGTTGGTGCAAATAAAAAGTGGTTTATTATTGGGGCAATTTTGGCTTTAATGGCGGCCCCGGTTGTTTGGTATGGTGGTATGCATCAATATCAACGTGAAAGAATTATCACTTTTTTGGACCCGGATCATGACGCCAAAGGTGCCGGATATCAAATTAACCAGGCAAAAATCGCGTTTGGCAGCGGTGGCCTGATAGGCAAGGGATATATGAACGGTTCACAATCCCAGCAGTCATTTCTGCCTGAAAAACAGACCGATTTTATATTCACCATGCTTGGCGAAGAATTTGGATTTTTTGGCGCATTTACAATATTATTTATATATACGCTTATAATAATTATATTGTTCTGGGCGGCAAAAACATGCCGAAACAGGTTCGGTCAATTGGTCTGTTTTGGTTTTATGTTGAACTTTTTTATTTATTATTTTATAAATATCTCTATGGTATTGGGCGTTATGCCAACCGTTGGTGTGCCATTGCCACTAATGTCCTTTGGCGGCAGCAGTTTATTATCACTGATGTTCGGATTTGGACTTTGCGAGAATGCGCACATACACAAAGACCAACAATTATCGGCCAAAGGAAGTTAAAATGAATTTATTGATTGTGGAATCTCCGTCAAAGGCAAAAACGATTGAAAAGTATCTTGGAAAGGGGTGGCGTGTTATCGCGTCTGTTGGTCATGTACGTGATTTAATTCCAGAAAATGGCAGCGTAGATACCAAAAATGATTTTGAAATGCATTGGCAAATTATGCCGGGCAAAGAAAAACAAATAAAACTTATTACTGACGAAGTTAAAAAAGCCGATGCGGTTTACTTGGCATCCGATCCTGACCGCGAAGGAGAGGCTATTGCGTGGCATATTTTGGATATATTGAATTCAAAAAAATTACTGGGGAAAACACCTGTATATCGTGTCGCGTTTCATGAAATTACCAAAAATGCGGTGACCGAAGCTATTGCAAATCCGCGCGAAATAGATTCAAATTTGGTTGATGCATATCTGGTGCGCCGCGCATTAGATTATTTAATTGGTTTTGAAATATCGCCTTTGCTGTGGCGTCGTAATTTGGGGCGTTCGGCGGGACGTGTTCAATCGGTTGCGGTTAAATTGGTTGTTGATCGCGAACGCGAAATCGAAGATTTTAAACCACAAGAATATTGGTCTGTGGCCGCAGATTGTGATTTAAACAAAAACAGTTTTAATGCCGGACTTACCATATTCAATGGTAAAAAAATTGAAAAAATGACATTAACATCTAAATCAGATGTTGATGCGGTTTTATCAAAATTAAATACGCCTTTATCTGCACGAGTGGCAAATATAGACAAGAAAAAACTGTCTTATCGGCCGTATGCACCGTTCACAACCAGTACATTGCAACAAGAGGCGGCGCGTAAATTATATTTTTCATCGAAAAAGACAATGTCTGTTGCCCAGAAACTTTATGAAAACGGGTTTATTACATATATGCGTACCGATGCAACAAATTTGGCGGTTGATGCGGTTAATGAAATAAGAACCTTTATTGGTAAAAATTATGGCAACGCGTTTTTACCAAAATCACCAAATATTTATGTAACAAAATCTAAAAATGCCCAGGAAGCACACGAAGCAATTCGTCCAACACATTTTAACGGGGACGATACAGAACTTTCGGAGGATGAAAAGAAACTGTATGATTTGATATGGAAACGAACAATCGCGTGTCAAATGACAAATGCAGAATTTGATTCTGTTGGTGCGGATATTTTAACAAATGATGGTATTGCAACATTCCGCGCGGTTGGTCGTACACGGACATTTGATGGATTTATGAAGGTTTATATCGAAGATAAAGATGATGCCGATGATGAATCAGATGCAAAATTACCTGTTATGAATATTGGTGATAATATTACCATTACAAAATTAAATACTGATCAACACTTTACACAACCGCCGGCAAGATATACCGAAGCATCATTGGTTAAAAAACTTGAAGAACTGGGGATTGGTCGTCCATCAACATATGCGACAATTATGTCAACCATTGTTGATAGACAATATGTTGAACAAGACCGTCAGCGTCGCTTTCATCCAACCCCGGGTGGATGGGTTATTGCGGCATATTTGGCGAAATATTTTTCGGACCTGGTTGATGTTAATTTTACCGCAAAAACCGAAGACACATTGGACGATGTTTCAAATGGTAAAACCAACAAATTGAACGCGTTAAACGATTTCTGGGGCGATACAGAAAATATGATTTCTGGGGCCAAAGATGTAAAAACCACAGATATTATTGATGAAATAAATAAATTTATGAACAAACACTTGTTCGGTGAATCTGGTGATAAATGTCCAAAATGTGGTGGAAAATTGGGGATAAAATTATCAAAGTTTGGTGCATTTGTTGGATGTGAAAATTATCCAAAATGCGATTATACAAAACGTCTTGGTGCTGAAGAACAAACCGAAAATAAAAACGAACCATTAGATCTTGGCGATGGTATATCATATCGTATAGGGCGCTTTGGACCATATGTAACCGATGGTAAAAAGAACGCATCTGCAAAAAAATATACACGTGATACCATTACATTGGAAATCGCCCAAGAATTATTATCAGGTGATAAAAAGAAGGCCGAACCAGTTGAACTTGGTAAAAATCCGGCGACCGATAAAATGATTTATTTTTATCCAACGGGACGTTATGGTGCATACATTTCATCAAACAAGGTTAATGTTAGTGTAAGTGAACAACCTGATTTGGAAACCGCAATTGATTTGATAAACAATAAAAAACCGACCAAGAGATTCCGTAAAAAATAATGGCAAAATATGACAATAATTTTACAGATCAACTGCGTGAACGTCTGTCGATTGTAGACATTGTATCGCGGCGTGTACCGCTGGTTAAAAAGGGTGATAATTATTGGGGATGTTGTCCATTTCATAATGAAAAAACACCGTCCTTTTCTGTTCGTGAAGACAAGGGATTTTATCATTGTTTTGGTTGCGGAAAACATGGCGATATTATTTCTTTTACAATGGAAATGGAACATGTTGATTTTATGGCCGCAATCAAAGAACTTGCGGAAATGGCCGGTATTCCATTACCAGAATATAAACCAAAAACACATGAACAAATCGAAGCCGAAGAAACATATATCAGTATTACATCGGATGCCGCAAAGGTTTATGCCGAAAAATTATATTCACCAGATGGTGCGCATGCGCTTTCATATATACGTGGGCGCGGTTTTACCGATGAAATGATTAAAAAATATGGTATTGGATACGCACCAAAAAATAATATCATTGCAAATAAATTTGTTAATACAAAACAAGATAAACTTATTGCCACCGGTCTTGTACGTCGTGGTGAATATGGAATGTACGATTTCTTTCGTGATAAATTAATGTTTCCAATATTTAACGCACATGGGCAAATTGTGGCGTTTTCTGGACGTTCTTTGGACGGGTCAGAACCCAAATATATAAACACAACCGATACAGAATTATTTCACAAAAGACAAACTTTATTTGGATTTAATTTTGCGCGTGAATCTATACACCGTGCAAATCGCGCCATTATCGTCGAAGGTCAAATAGATGCGATTCAAATGCAATGTAATGGGTTTGGTGAAACGGTTGCACCACTTGGGACGGCGCTCACCGAAGATCATATTGCGATACTTTGCAAGGCAAACAGAAATATAACATTTTGTTTTGATGGTGATACAGCCGGTCAAAAAGCTGCGGCACGTGCATGTGGTATTATTTTACCGTTCTTGCGTGACACATCTGATGTGCGATTTGCATTTGTAACGGGCGGTAAAGACCCTGATGAAATATTGCGTAAGTCTGGTAAAGCAGAAATGGATAAAATTATAAATTCTGCAATGCCGTTGGTTGACTTCTTGTGGAAAATCACAAATCAAAATTATATTACAAATACACCATCTGGAAAAGCCCAGGCCGAAAAATTCTTAAAATCACAGCTTGAAAAAATTACTGATAAATTGTTACGCGCGGAATATGAACACGAATATGATTCGCGTAAATTTAATGAATGGCATAAATGGAAGAAAAAATCAGAAACACCAAATATAGAGATTCCAGATATAGAATTTACAACAAAAAACACATTATTATTTATTGTTAACACATATCCAGAATTAGCAGAACGATATGGTGATTTTATAAGCACTTTTAATCTTGATTTTAATCAGAAAGCAAATAATGTGAATCTGAATTTTGAATCTGCGGAAAAATATTTAATATCATTAAAATTACAAAAATATATTGAAAATTTAAATGCTGAAAAAAAACAACTTATTGTTGATTCATTAAAACATAACAATTCAGATACAATCAAAGAAGTAGATAAAAAAATAAAAGAAGCCCAAGAAAAACTTGAACTTCTGCTTGATACAAATGATAAATAGATTAACTATTTTTCATATCCTTTTGCAATAAAATATATTTGTTTTGCGATATTATTTGTTAATTTTATATTAGAAAAAACTAAACCGAAAAATAATCCAACAAGACCCCAGAAAAAGTAATCTTCGCCTGGATGAATTTTATTATAAAAACCTTTGTTGTACATCGACACCAAC
>JAFZTZ010000018.1 GCA_017618595.1 Alphaproteobacteria bacterium | reverse complement strand
TTTAATGTCTGCCAATTGTTCAGACAACGCGATAATATTTTTTGCCTTGTTATTAAAAAATGAAATTACTTTGATATGTTTCTTTAACCCATCCAATCCCAACGCCAACATTTTTTGTGGTGTTGGCGCAATGCGGAATAGGGCGGGTGTAACCTCGTTCACCTTTTTATCGGTGGCCTGGGCCGATAAAATAACCGCCACAGCAAATGTGAAATCGTTAGTACTGACCAGTTCAGACCGAATATCCATATTCAGATTCTTCGGCACAATCTCAAAAAATCGCTGTGGCGTTATCATTTTTTAGTTGTTCGCGCAGATTTCACCGCACTTTGAATCACAGTCCAAATCAACATCTTTTGGTTCTGCGGAATATTGGTATGTAACCGTTTTTTCGAAAACATCCCCATCTGTATCACATTTGCATGTGATTACCTTTTTGCCGATGTACCGTGATACCGTTTCGCCATTTACCATACGCGCAGTATTTTCCGAAGAAAAACTTGCCCCACATCCAATAACACGAACACGTTGTGTTTCGGTTGTGTTGGTTGTTTTTGTGTTTGTTTTGGTATCTTTTTTGGCATCTGCTTTTTGTGTTGAATCATAGGAACTATCCGTAATGGATACATTGCCAAATTCAATTGCAGATGATGCATCACACGGTTTATCCAAAACAGACAACAACCAAAAGCGCCCCAAAACAACCAAACAAAACGCGCATATTAAAAGTATCTTTTTCATTTTTATGCCTTTTGTATTGATATTCCAAAGTTATAACCTTCGATGGTGTCAAAGTGTTCGGCATCACCCGGCGCCATTTCAACGATCAACGCATCCGCCATTATGCGTTTGCGATGCTGTTCAATTGCACCAGACAGCGCCAAATCCGCCGTATAGGTTAACTTTATTCTGTCGGAAACATCCAACCCGATTGCTTTACGCGTATCTTGGATAAAGCGCAACGCATCGTTTGCCAACCCTTCGGATATAAGTTCGGAATTCAATTCTGTATCCAAAATTATAACCGCGGTATTGTCGGGCAGGGCGATTCCGGTTACACCATCTTTGACGGTAAGGCGATTTTCAAATTCATCAGAATTCAATGTATATTCGCCAACAACCAATTTATCACCGTCTATTTCATAATTACCCTGTTTTACCGCCGGGATTATTTCACGCAATGCGCCGCCCAAACGTGCACCTATTTTTGGTGTCACAAGGTATATGAAACTATCTGCGACCTTGGACGCGGTATCCATCCATTCAACCGCCTTGACATTTAATTCATCACGGATGATGTTTGTATATTCGTCCATCGAATTCCCACCTGCAACTGTCAGTTTAGACAATGGCAAACGGTTACGCAATTTATATTGTTCACGCAACTGTTTTCCAACAGACACGATTTCTTGGACACGACGCATATCCGCAACGATTTTGGCATTGTATTTCTGCGCGGTTGGGTAAGATTCCAAATGCACAGATTCATTGCCCGTTAAATTCTTGTAGATATAGTCAGATATAAATGGTGCAAATGGCGCAAGTGCGCGGCATACCGTTATAAGTACTGTATACAATGTATTGAACGCGTCGTTATCTTCGTCCCAGAAACGTGCGCGCGAACGACGTATGTACCAATTGTTCAATATATCCAAGAATCTAACAAATTCTTTGACGGCGACATCTGGTTTGTATTCATCCAGCGAATTTTTCGCGACATCAACCAAAACATTTGTTTCCGCCAAGATATATTCATCCAATACATTGCGTGTTGGTTCATTTGTAACATCGTGCGCGGTTATGTTGCCGGCATTTGCATACAATGTAAAGAAGTGATATGCATTCCACAGCGGCGTCAGTATTGTTTTGATTGGTTCTGCAAATACTTTACCTTCTTTATCGACACCAACCGGTTCCGATTTCATAAAATTACTGCCTTGGATAAACAGACGAATTGCATCGGCACCGTATGTTTCTATCTGTTCGGTTGGTTCAACATAGTTATGCAACGATTTCGAGAACTTTCTTTTTTGTTCATCGCAAATTATACCGTTACATGACACGACACGAAATGCCGGCTTATCAAATAATGCAACCGCCATAACCATCAAACCATAAAACCATCCACGCGTTTGTTCGTTGGCTTCGATTATATAATCGGCCGGGAATCTCTTTTCAAACAAATCTTTGTTTTCAAATGGATAATGCAAATGGGCAAACGGCATAGAACCAGATTCGAACCAGCAGTCCAAAACATCGGTTATTCTGTGCCAACCATCTTTTGTTAATTTATCCAATGTCGGACGATGCAAATCGTCTATTTTGACACCAAAGAATTCTTCCATCTCTTTGATAGAACCAAATACCTTATATTCGCCGTTCTTTTCCCATATTGGTAATGGAACGCCCCAGTATCTGTTTCTGGTTATACCCCATTCACGTGCATTTTCAATCCACGCCATAAAACGATTACCCGCCGATGTCCATGTCGTTTGGGTTTTGGTTATTTCTATTAACCGATCACGGATTTTTGGAACATCGACATACCATGCGTCCGTTGCACGATAGATAAGTTTTTCTTTACTGCGCGGACCAAACGGGTAGCTGTGTTTATGTTGATCTTTTTTAACCAATATGCCATTGCTGCGCAACCAATCTATGATTTTTGGATTGGCAACAAATATATTCTCACTCGCCCAATCTTTTACGGTGTTATCAAAGTTACCATAATCATCAACATTTAATATAACCGGGAACTTTGAATCAACTGCTTTGGCCGACCAATAATCTTCTTCACCATAGGCCGGTGCAATATGAACGATACCGGTACCATCACCATCAGATACATAATCCGCGGGGATGATCGTATACAAACCATGACCCTCTTTGGCCAAATCAGTATAGTATGGGAAAAGAGGTTTATAATGCAATCCAACTAAATCGGCACCTGTGCATTCACCAACCTTTTCAGATGTTGCAAAAATCTTTTCATACGCAGAAACGCGTGATTCCGCCAAGATATAAACATGGCCATCATCATGACGCATTTTTACATATTTCATCTTGGGGTTTACCGCCAATGCCGAATTCGCCGGCAACGTCCATGGCGTTGTTGTCCATGCAATTGCGCGTTCACCATTTTCCAATTCAAACCAAACGGTTACCGTATCATCAACAACATCTTGGTATTCGCTGGATGCTTCGGAATTAGAAAGAACGGTTCCCAACTTCCAGTCATACGGATTAACTTTGAAATCTTTATACAACAAACCTTTGTCATATAATTGCTTTAATCCCCATATAACTGATTCCATATAATTTTTATCCATGGTGCGATAACCATAATTATCACCACCATCAACCCAACGACCGATACGTTCAACAAACCGCAACCATTCATTAGAATATGTTGTCACGCTGGTATGGCACAAATCACAAAATACATCTATACCGTCTTCTTCGACAATCTTTTTTGCTGTTCTGCCTTCTTGTTTTTCAACGGCTGTTTCCGCAGGCAACCCATGGCAGTCCCAACCCAATTCACGTTCAACGTGTCTGCCACACATTGTTTTATAACGTGAAACCATATCTTTGATTGTGGATACCCCCAAATGCCCCCAATGTGGCAACCCATTTGCAAACGGTGGCCCATCATAGAAATTAAAAGGTTCGCCCTTTTTCGTCTTTTCCAAAGATTTATGAAACGTATCATCCTTGCGCCAGAATTCCAGGACCTCGCGTTCTAACTTTGAAAAATTCACCTTTGGTTCGGTTTTTGGATATGACATTGTTATACTCCATTGTCTTGTTTTTATCATAAAAAAACGGGCGCCCGCGCGCCCCAGCCAACGCCAAAGCGCCGTACCGGTTTATCTTATAATAATTATTTCTTTTGTTTTCATACGCGTTAGTGTAATATATAAAAAATGAAATTTCCAGTATTTTATGAAAAAAATACATGGGCGCTTGACAAGTTTTATTTTTGTGCTATATTTTTAGTATCAAAAATCCAAAAGGAGATGATATGAAACCGAAACATTGTGAAAAGATTGCAGCATTTGGTGATGACGCGATCGCATATGTTACCGCGCTGGTTGTCGCAACACGTGATGTCCGCGCGGACATTATGGATGTAGATCAAATGAGTGAACCTTTGCACTTTTTTAAAAGGTATAAATTCTATTTTTTGCGTCACAAACAGAAACGCAATAACAACAGATTGCAAAATTGTTTTCAGCGCAAAGAACAAATTACCCAAGAATATGATCCTTGGCAAGAATTGCGGGACAAAGGATTGGAAGACATCATTTGCTTTGAATCTGGCAATGATATGATAGATGTTCGCTATTTTGAAGCAACAGAACACCAAAAACGCAAACCTATGCGCTGCTATTTTAGAAATCGTGATTATATGATAGATTTCGGTCAAAGTGGCACAACATGGTGTGGCGGCATGCGTGGAAATGGTTATGTTTTCAAACGTGGTTCAGATAATACATACCAGCAAATTGCCATTATATCCCCAGAATTATCTGATTATTTGGCAAAAATTGCAGATGAAAAAATGCAATCACAGGCCCAAAGATTAGAAATGTCACGTGGGTCACACTAAAACATTAAGATAATGAATAAACCGCCCAAATGGGCGGTTTTTTTATTTCTGGTGCCGGTGATAGGACTTGAACCTACGACCCCCTCATTACGAATGAGATGCTCTACCAGCTGAGCTACACCGGCGACGCGAAAAACACTTTACATAACATCATTTTGTTTTGCAAGTGTTTATTTATGATATTTTGCGCAATACGACCATTATGCCAGCAGGTGTCATTCCCGGTATTCTTTGTAAATCAGCCAATGTTGCCGGGCGCGCACGATTTAATTTTTCACGCAATTCATTGGTCAAGCCAGGCAGGGCACTATAATCAAAATCGGTCGGTATTTTTATAATTTTATCACGCGAATATGATTCTATTTCCCGGTTGTTTCGCGCAATATAACCGGCATAAAATTTATCATTTTCAGAAATTTTCCCGGCTTTTTCGTTCATTTTTTTCAAAAAGACCGGCAATTTAATCAGTCCCAAATCAACACCCATTTGCCCAAGGCGCGCAATTGCATTATCGGCGCGCAAATTTAAACGATATTCCGAACGCGATGTAAACATACGATACGGTTCATCCACGCCCATTGTTGTAATGTCATCAATTAAAACACCGATCATTGAATTCGTTCTGTCTAAATTCAGTATTGGCAAACTAAGTGCGAACGCCGCCGCATTGCTACCTGCAACAAGGCCTTGGGCCGCGGCTTCTTCGTAGCCGGATGTTCCATTTATTTGACCAGCAAAGAAAAGCCCAGGATTATCACGCGACATTAAATTTGAATTCAGCGCGCGTGCATCAATTGCATCATATTCAATTGCATAACCATACCGCGCAATGTGTGCATTTTCCAAACCCGGTATTGTGCGAATCCATTTGTCTTGGATATCGCGACCAAAACTTGTTGATATCCCATTCGGGTAAATCAAATCACTATCAAGCCCTTCGGGTTCTAAAAACACATGGTGTGATGTATGTTCGGGGAAACGCATAACTTTGTCTTCCAACGATGGACAATAGCGCGGGCCGATTCCTTCGATATCACCATTATACATTGGTGCATTTTTAATATTATCACGAATTATTTTATGGGTATCTTCGTTTGTGTGTGTGATAAAGCATACCGCATTGTTATTATCAATATCATATCCATCAGAAAACCAATCATGCGGATTATCTGGTAATTGTTCTTCACATACAGAAAAGTCAATAGAATCACGATATATACGCGCCGGTGTTCCGGTCTTTAATCGTATAATATCAAATCCAAAATCGCGCAATGCATCGGAAATCACCGTATCGGGTAATTGGTACTCGCCGTTATCCATAATACGTCCTGATGGTGTTTTTTCACCGCCCATTGTAACCAAGCCGCGCAAAAATGTTCCCGTGGTAAAAACCATTGCTTTGCCAACATACGCGCCATTTATAACTTTATTTTTTAAATCAACAGATTCCACCGTTTCAAATAAAACCGTCAGGTTTTCGTATTCATGCAACAGGTTTACTATTGCATTGTGATAAAGTCCACGATCAATTTGTGCGCGCAATGCCTGGGTTGCCGGGCCGTGTGATGCA
>JAFZTZ010000110.1 GCA_017618595.1 Alphaproteobacteria bacterium | reverse complement strand
TTCCAATACGCGCGCCGTCAGGAAATCTTGTAATTGCCGATATTGCGACATAAAATCTGGGTCATCACGCATTGCCTGTAAAACATAAATATATCCATAAACCCGCAAATCATCTTGGTCGTGTTCCGCTTTGCATTTATCAACAAGGTGTTGATACGTATCCAAAAATTTGCGTGTTTGAAAACTTAATTTCGATAAATCTTGTACTTGAACAACCTGCTTGGTCTTGGGATTTGTTTGATATGACTTACATGATTCCAATACACGAAGTATTAATTCGCGCAGATTGCTGTAATAATGATATTCTTTTTTATCCGGGAACGCTGCCTTAACATAATTTTTGCGTGCATCTTTTTCCCACCAGGTCAAATCACTACTCATATTGGAATCCTTTATTCGATACATTCATATTAGCCAAAGCGGATCGCTTGTCAATTCCTTTTTTGTACAGTGCAAAAAAGGAAAAGCCCCAAACGGGGCCTTCCCTTTATCAATAATAAAACTTATTTAACCAAGTTTTTTGCCATTTGTGTTTAATGCCGTTTTACCAAGCAATTGTTGGTTTTTGCTTACTAAATTAGCAAACATCATCGCGTGAAAATCGCGTCTTTTTTTGCTGGCCAAAACAAAGGTATCTACCAAGGCAGATCTTGATGTTAAAGTAGCACCTTCATTTAATCCTGCGGCACCAGAACGATACAGCCAATCAGACCAGACACCATTGTCTGTTTTTGCACGCAACCATGTATAAATTCCGGTGGCAGATGGTGTTGGGTTACCTGGCATCCCATATCTACCAGAAACATCAGATTGCATAACCTGAATTTCCAAAATACCATCAACAAGGCCCATATTAAAATGTCCCAGACCTGCAAGATATACCCCATTATATTTCAGTGTTGGTGTTTCATCAATAAAAACGCCCATTGGGTTCACAGTTAAAATTTGTCCATTTTGTGTACTCATGACCATTTATCCTTTATTTTATTTCATATGCGTCGCACATTATATTACCAAAATTTCATTTGTCAATGATATTTTGCCTGGTGAGCTTTCTAATTACTACCTTACCTGTTCTGTTGTTTTATTAAGTAATTGAATCAATGGATCTGCGGTCGCGCCCGCCGGCCAAAGTGGTTTCAATTTTGTATCAAACACAACATAGTTTGTGCCACCGCCCTGGACAAGTGGGCCATATTTTACATTTTTACCATCAAATGATTCGATATATATTGGCTCTGATTCAACAACACTTGAATTTGCCAGATAAAAATCTGGGAATTTCGGCTGAAACAATGAATTTATATCTTTTGGATATAGCAACTTATCTGTTGTAGATAAAATAATGGTCATTGGTTTATCTGGGAATGTCGCAGATATGAACGTGGACCGATCGTCTTCGTCTGATATAATTACATTGCGTTGAATTTTAATTTTGTATGTACCCTTGTTTATTCCGTTTTTCGCGAAATTCGTTAAATTAGCAATGAACTGCTGAAATTCTGCCATATCTTTGACATACACAACATCGTTATGATGTGAATTAACATAGCGACCATTCAAATCGTACCCATCAGACAATAATTCATCTATACATAAATTAAATACGACCTTTTGTTTTAAATCCATCTTTCATCCTTTTGTTGTTATTACATGTGCAAATCTTTGAATGCGCCCATTTGATTCTGTTTGGTCCGCGCCATTTGTCGTTGTAAAATGTCGGCATATAAATCTTGGACATTTTGTGATGGGTTATTGAACATTTGAAATATATGCATAACATCAACGTACCCTGCACTAGCAAGATATAGACAACCCAATTGAACCTGTTCGTTTTGATATGGCAATTCCCTGATACACCCCAACGTGTCATACAGTTTTTTTAAAGTCCCATAAATTTTGGTTATATTGGCGTCCGGATTTAATAACCCCTTATAAACCGATGACAGCGAAAATTTGCTTTGTTGCGGCGCGCGCGCCAAGTTTTCACATTGTTTCTTGAACCCATGGCACAATGCCATTTCTTGCAATTCTGGATATTGATGTCTGATATCGCGAATACAATCTGGATGTGTTTGAACAGCGCGTTCTTTGACCGCGTTGCTGGTGCCGCGCATGTATTTAATCATACCCTTGGTACGCCACCCAACGATATTCAATCTGAATGTTTCCAATTGTTCGGGGGTGAAAATTTTACGATTTTCTTCCATGCAACGAACCATATTCACAATTTCGTTTTCATTCCATGGTTCCGTCGCATTATAGTCATTTGAAACCAAACGCGTTTTGTTTATTTGGTTCAACCCCAAAACACCCGCATTTAATGCCTTGATTTCTGATTTTGCGGTGCGGAATTGTGTTTTTATTAACAATACGTTTTTTGGGTGCCGTTCGGCCAACATATCCACAACCGCAGGTGTTGGTTCATCTATGAATTGGACAACACTTGGCGATTGTTTACAGGCAGTCATTTGCACCGCTTCGGATGGATGTGCACAACGACCAATAAGGCCCGGTTTTTCATATACAACAAGGCGAATTTCTTCGTCTGTCATAACCTTTTCGGCGGGATTTGTCCGTTTGTTACACGCATCCATACGACGTTCAAGAAATGCCTGAAGTGACTTATATTCATTTTGGAATTCGGTATCGTCACGCATGGCCTCCATAACAATTACACCACCGTAACATTCCCAATTGCAATTACGATTTTTTGACTTACATTTTTCAACAAGACGATTATAAGCCCCCAAGAATTGACGCGTCCGAACATCCATTTTTGTTCCGCGCGTACATTTTAAAAGCTCTGTTATCAACATACGCAAATTACGGTAATAAAAATACTCATCCCGTGATGTAAATGCCTGATCCGCATATGATTGGCGTTCCCTTTGTTGCTGTCTTATGTCGCCGTATCCCATCGTATAATCCTTTGATTTCTCGAATTTATATTACACTAAATATGTTAATTGTCAATATGCCGCTTGACTTTTTTGCTGAAATCTCTTATAATGTTGGGGAAATGGTAGCAAATGCTGTAAATCTTAACCATATTTTCGATTCTGCATCTTTTGATGTACGTTGTTTTTATTACGCCTATTGACCCCTTAAGGTGTTATGGGTTGATTGGCTTTGGCACCTTAGGGGGATTAGTCCAAAGCCAATTTTTTATTCACCAAAATAACAAAGGATTACGTAATGAAAACAAAAGAACAAATTATTGATGAAATTTTAAATCGGGGCGTTATCGTGGATATTCTGCCGTCACGGGAAGAGTTTAAACATAAACTGATGACCGAAAAACTGCGGTTTTTCATAGGCGCCGACCCGACGAATACTTCGTTGCACCTGTCGCACGCCAAGAACTTTATGTTATTGGAAGAATTTAGAAAACTGGGGCACGAAGTTATCGTACTGTTTGGCGATTTTACCGCCTGCATCGGCGACCCCAGCGATAGAAATTCTGCGCGCGCGCGTCTAACCCCGGAACAAGTCCACGAATTTTCGGCGGATTGGGTGCGGCAGATTTCACCAATTATAAATTTCAATGACCCGGTAAATCCGGCGCGTGTTGTGTTTAATGGCGATTGGCTTAATAAACTGACCATGCGCGATTTGATAGAACTGGCATCAAATACCACGGTTCAACATATGCTGGAACGGGATATGTTTCAGAAACGGATGGCGGAAAACAGGGCGATTCACCTGCACGAATTTCTGTACCCAATTTTCCAAGGGTTTGATTCCGTTGCATTGGATGCGGATGTCGAAATGTGCGGCATTGACCAGACATTTAATGCGCTGATGGGGCGCACACTACTTAAAAAATTAAAAAACAAAGAAAAATTTATTGTGTGCAATAACCTGATGGAGAACCCGATAACTGGCGAATTGATGTCTAAATCACGTGGAACCGGCGTGTTTTTAAATACAGATGCGAATACTATGTTTGGGCAAATAATGGCTCAGCCCGACGAAATGATACGCATATTGCTGGTAAACAACACCCGCGTACCATTGGCCGATATTGACGCATTGGATATAGAACATAATCCAATGGATGCCAAGTTATTCACGGCGCATAAAATTGTGGAGGTTTTTCACGGCACATCCGCCGCAAATTCTGCGTTGGAACACTTCAAGAATACTTTTTCAAACAAAGTATTCCCGGCCAATGCCCCAGAATTTACGACCGAAAGGTCAGAACTTAGTGTTATGGAAATTCTGCAAATTGGTATGCCCGCGGAATCAAAAACAGAACTGCGACGATTGGTGTTACAAAATGCGGTGGCAATAAATGATGTCAAGGTCAATAATGCCAATGACATATTGCCCACAAATAACGCGCTGTCTGTTCGTGTTGGACGGAAAACATTTTTCAAAATCGTCAAAAAATAGGGGTTTAAAATCTCTATACTCAATATCCATGGTAACCCCATGGATATTTTTAATTTCCAACCAAAGTTTTTGAAACAATTAAATCAGCGGGCAATTGCGGGTGTTTTGTTAAATCATCCATCGCAACCCAAACCATCGCATCATGAACTTTCATACAAATATCGCCGATATAATCTATAATCTCATATGCGTATAACTCTATTTCTTTGCCAGAATCTGTTGTATAAACCGCAACCGCCGCCAGATTTCCAATATTTGCATTTATGCCTAATTCTTCGCTTAATTCGCGGTGCAGACACATCGGGCCGTCTTCGCCGGGTTCAAATTTACCCCCGGGGTATTCCCATTCGCCCGCACAGGCTTGCGTCTGTGCGCGCCGCATTAACAACACAGAATTGCCCTGTCTAAATATTCCCGCTGTAACCTTCATAATTTGAATTGTATGGCAAAAACCGTATAAATACAACGCATTTTTTGTTGCAAAGCACTTTATAGTTTAATATTATCAGGCGATAACACCAAGAGTTTGATATGACACAACCAAATGGACAATATAAACCTATACCGGCACCCCAGGTCGCCGAATTGTCTGCAATTTATGATGATTTTCTGCATATGGTGCGCGAACATGAAAATCTGTTGCGGCTTGTCCCATTGGATGTTTTGGCATCTTGGCAATTAGACGACATGTATTCCGATAGTCCAGAAGGTTGGAAATTCGGTTGGCATATAACGTATAACTCACCCGATGCCCGCCACCGTTTTAACGATTGTATAAATGACGATGCATATGGCAATGACAATAGCGTATTTGTCATATTGGAACACATAAAACCTGAAGATAACAGCGGGGCATCCAAATTCTTTGCAATTCCGCCATATACGATTACCACGGTGGATATGCAACTGCCATCGCCCATAGATCGCTGTTCTTTCATTTATCGACCAGATGTTAAACTGGGGAAAACCAAATTCTATATTGATGGCATTTACGAAGCAACTTATGTAGATAAAGATTTCAAAAACAAACCGCTGTCTGAATGCCTGCGTGATCCTGATATTTTGACCGAAATTAGCGTTATGTTGGCGGTCTGTGATACATTTCGCAAAAACAATTATGTCGCGGACAAAAAATTTGATCGTATGTCGGCAAATGTATATGCCGCAGAAAAAGTCGCATCAAACGAAGATATTATTTTGGAACTGCTGGGGTCATTTGCCGAAAAATTCCAAAATGTTTGCCGCGACAGATATAATGTTACCGACACTGGCGAGGCATTAAAACTTGCCAAATCCGAAGGTCTAATAGATTCCGCCGACGATTTCCAAGATTATATAAATATCCGCCAACTGATGCGTCATCGCTGGGATACTTTGGATGGTCTTGGTGTGTTCGGCAATAAAAAACAAAGCAAATCCCAAGATGTGCGTGCGGACTATGAAAAATCGTATCTTAAACTATGCGACAACACGCTGGTCCAACGTATGAAATGTTATGTGGACGTTCTGCATCAAATGCAACGTGTGATTCGTAATATCTGCCCTAACCGCATAATGCGCGATTTGCCGGAAAGCAATAATAAATTCATCCAACGTATAAAAACGATACGTCAACAAAACCCAACGCAAACCCTGGCTATCGAAATAAATCACCCCTGGGCAAGTGTAAAGTATGATAGTTTGAACCGCAACCTGCGCAAACTGGTGCCAAATATAACAATTATTGACGATATCGTGGGTCCTGATTATCTGGATGTTTATAGTACTCGGTCATGGTTTCTGCAAACATTTCATTCAATGGAATGTATGATTATGCAACATTGTAAGTCACGCGGTCACGATATGCGCACACGCGATGCCTTGGCCTATCTTAGACAAATCAACCTGTTATCAACCGAAGAATATTATACGTGGCATAATTACAAGCAAATGCGTAATTTGCTTAGCCATAATTATTTTAACAAAACATTACAAGCTATGCTTACGAATATCGAAGATGCATATCGCAAAGATTTGTCTGTGATGTCTGATAAACTGGTCGCTGTGGGTCCCGATGTAAAAAAGATTCGCCCGGGTGTCTATGAATTTACTCACCAAGACGGTATGATTGTCCAACGCGATTTTAACACAAATAAAATTGAATATAAAAAACGAAATAATGACGCCGCGCCTGCACCTGTGGCTTCGGTCACACGTTCTGACGTTTATGCAAACGGGACAAAATTCAAACTATCCGGCAACAAAATCGTTGAAATAAAATTGCCCAATGGTATCTCTATAAATTTAGACACGCAATGCATCCATTGGGACAAATATACCACATTAACTCACACTCCCGAAGGCTTTACTTTAAGCACGCAAACCACACAAATATCCACCGACCATGATTTGCGCGTTATTCGATACAGTTTTCGAAATAATATGCGGCCATTCCGCGCGGGCGATAATATATTGGTTGATAATCGACACAATGTTGCATTGGATACATTCCGTAAATTAAAAAGCTTTAAATTCAAAGATTCTTATGACGCTATAATAAGGGCCGAATTTACACACACACGGAACGATTTGAATATAATTCAATTTAGCGATGGCACCAGCATATCACAATCTGGCGACACAATGATTGTGCGCCATAATGGCATTACCATGCAATATGATAACCGCCCAGTTTTTGCCGCAACCTATAACCTGCCCCAGCCTACGCCACAACCAACAAATTCCCCAACAAAGTCCCATTAATACGGGTTTGATATGGTAAAATTTGTACTTCCTCGCTTATAACGTATAAACACATTGACTTTGCAATATTTTGTTTTAGAATAACAGCAACAGACAAGGGGTTTAGTGATGCGGCTATCATCTGTGCCATATTCTCAAAATATAACTTTTAATAACTTGTCTTCGACGCTTTCATGCAATCAAATATTATCCGACACCAAACTAATTCAACAGAGCAGCGCTGGGCATATTATTTATACGCCGATTGTTCAGAGAATAAAAAAGAATATTGAAAATGTGGCATTATCAAATGCAGAATCATACGGATTCAATGAGATGCTGTTCCCTGTTTTAATGGATGTCAAGTTATTGGATACATCGGGAAAAACAGATGAGTATGCGACCGAATTTTATGATATATCTGACAAAAATGCTGATTTGATAGTTTCACCAACAACCGAAGAACGTTTGATAGATTTTGTATCACGTAATGGAACGGTGTCCTATAAAAATTTGCCTATGCGTTTTGCTCAGGTTTCGAACGTGTATAGAAATTTGAAAAGGCCAGAAGGTTTGTATAAGTCACGAGAAATTTCTTGCGTGGTTTTGACCGCAATTGATGCAGAACATCAGCAGTATTTGCAAACAATGGATGACTTTAGGGGCGTATGCGAAAAGACATTTGCAAATATTGGTATTCCTAACTTTTATATCCAAGACAAAGTGTCTGGTGCAATAGAATTTTTCTATGAAACAGAATTAGCTGACCGCCCACTAGATAAAAGTATCATAAATAATTTTGGCAACAAGAACGTTTTTGATACACAAAAGCAGTATGGCAGTTTATCTATGGGCTATCCCTTCTATCAAAGCGAAAAATTTAATTTATTCTATACCGATAAAGACGGTGTGCGCAGAAACCCAATCGTAAGCACGTATGGTATCGGAACACAACGTTGCATTTTGGTAATGTTTGAATATGCCAAGAATGGTAAGTTAGATGCTTTTAAGCAAGGTGTTAGACCTTTTGATGTTGACATCATTGTATTATCTAAGGACAAGCATAATTCGCATATTCAAATGCTGGCGGATCAATTACATCAGGAAGGCATTCAATATTGTATAGACGATCGCAATAACGGTATGCAAGACAAAATGCGTTTTTCTGAATTCTTTTCTGTTCCGTGTCGTATTATTATTGGCGACAGGGAAATTCAGAACCAGCAATATTCGATAAAATCTTTAACCACAAACGATGTGGATGTAAGAAATTTATCTGATACAATCAACTTAGTTCAACAATTAACAAGGGGGAAAGTACGATGATAAAACCTGTATCTTCTTGGAAACAACCAGACCAACATTTGGAACAATTGTTAACAACACCATGGTATCGCGTTCTGAATAAAGTTTTTTCCCAAATTTTATTGTTAACGCATGATTTTTATAAAACAGAAAATATTACCCCAACCATTTTCCCGATAACAACTGGTTCTGTCAGTAGCCCGTTTGGTTTAGGCAGCGATTCTTCGCCAGTTAAGATAAATATAAAAAATAATGATATGTACCTGGCGGATTCAATGCAATTTTCGTTAGAAATAGCAACCCGTTTGAATGATGAAGGTGCATATTACATTATGCCATCTTTTCGTGGTGAAAATATGGATGCGCGCCATTTAAATGAATTTGTACATTCTGAAGTCGAAATTAAAGGCGATTTAAATGATGTTATGTCTTTGGCAGAACGTTACATTAAATATTTAGTTCGTGGGTTAAAAGATACTTGTGCCAAAGAAATAATGGAAATTTGTGGCACAACAGAACATCTGGATAAAGTATTAAATAAACCCTTTTATAAAATTAGATTTGAAGATGCTATGCGCGAATTAAACGGTGTTTCGGGCGCGTTTAAGGAATTAGATAAAGGCCTGTATGCGATAACATCCGTTGGTGAACGTGCATTGATTGATAAATATGGCGATTTTACGTGGATTACACATATGCCATATAAAGCGGTGCCGTTTTATCAAGCGAAAGAAACAGGTACAGATTTTTCAATGACCGGTGATTTATTGGCGGGTATTGGCGAAACTTTGGGCTGTGGTCAGCGTGTATTAAGTTCACAGGATGCTATTAACTCTCTGGATGAACACAATGTTGATAAATCTGGTTATCAATGGTACATAGATATGCGCAACATCCAACAGGTGCAAACCGCAGGGTTTGGAATGGGAATCGAACGCTTTATTTTATGGCTATTGAAACACAACGATATCCGTGACTGCACACTATTGTTACGCGATCACAGTAATGTCGTTTTTCCTTAATGTTTTATAACAGTTAAAGAACCATCGGATATTTTTACGGTTCCGCCGAACGGCAAAGTGGCCATAGGGTAAGTGTGTCCAAAATCTACATTAGCAATAACTGGGATATTCTTTAGTTCTGGATGAATGTTAAATATAGAAACAATATCATCTTTTGATATCTCGCTTTTGCTTTCTGTACGTCCAATTATCAATCCACGAACATTTTTAAACCATGGTTGCTGTATCGTTGATTGCAGAATTCGATCCAAAATATGCTTGTTGCCTCCTTCGATTTCCAATGCAAGAATAATGTCATTATCATTAGGCATATATTGCGTACCATACAATAATTGAAATGTGGTCATTTCGCCGCCCATCAAAGTCCCACCAGCAGAACCAGAATTTATAATCCAAAATCCATCATTTTTATTAAAATGTCTGTCTTCTTGATTTATAAACCATTCTGGATCATCACTCCATTCCTGGCATGGTTGAACAGGAAATTCTGAATCTTCAAACAAAATCCGTTTTAAATAATCAACCGTATAATCTGCGCCATATTTCATACCAAGGCTGGAAAAATGTGGTCCATAATATGAAACGACACCGGTTTTCGCCAAGATGGCGTTTTGTAACGCCGCAATATCAGAATACCCTATCAGCATTTTTGGATTTTGTTTTATCAAATCGTAATTTATCAAATCCAGTAATTGATTTGAATTAAAACCACCTATAACAGTAAAGATTGCTTTTACATTCTTATCAGCATATGCATCGTGCAGATCTTGAATTCTGGCATCAACCGGAGATGAAACAAAAGAATCAATTATACCCAAGTTTTTTCCAAAAGAGACCTTTAATCCCATTTGTTCAAAACGTTCTGTGGCAATTTTTCTAACATCTTCACCTATGATTTGATACGAAAATGCCGGGGCGATAATGCGTACTTCGTCCCCAACTTTTAATTTTTGCGGAAAAATCATTCTCTCATCCTTTTAATTGTTTGTTCCAAATATAAATATATTATTGCCACGAGCAGCAATATCGCCATTTTTAATATGTTGTTTTTCCATATTAAATATTTTTTCGAATATTTCCTTGTTTTCTAATATATCAGCTATTTCACCTGTTTGTCCACGTAATTGTGTCTCTTGGTATCCAGGATAAATCATGTTTGGGAACCCAGAACAAAAGTCAACTTTGATATTATGCCTTTCCATCATATTTTTGATACTGTCTGGCGAAAACATATTGATATATGGCATTTGGTCTGTAAAACGCCCAGACCCAGATAAACATTTGTTTGCTTCTTCTATATTACCCAATTTTGTATTGAAGAAAGCCGCGTGATACATGTTTGGTGCCAGCGTACAAATTATACCGCCTTTTTTAGTTATAGATTTTAATTGTTCAAAGAAATTATCAACATCTGGTCCAACAAAACCGATAACGTTATGGAAATTAAATACAAAATCAAACTGTTGATCTACACCCGATAAATCATTTAAATCTTGTAATATAAAATCCCACCTGTTTTTATACGGCTCGGATTTTTGTTTTGCAACATCTAACATTTCTTTTGAAAAATCTATTGTGACGCCATGACATTCTGGAAATTCTTGTAATAATTTTTGTGACCAACGACCAGTTCCGCCACCCGCATCACAAAATCTAAAATTTTTAGGCAGTTTTGGAATGATATATGTTTTTATAGAATCCCATAACAAAGCATCAGACAAACGCCAATAACTTTGATTTTCTACCAAGTCATATTCAGAGGCTTTATCGGCAAAATATTTTAATACGGATTCTTTGTACATATTTTCTCCTTTTTTTTATTTGCATTTGTTTTTACGTGCAAACTGGATTAAATCGGCCAGATTCATTTGTTGAGTATTTCCTGTGGCACGATTTTGAATCTCCAAATTACCAGTATTGAAAAAATTACGTCCGGCAATTATTTTGTTTGGAATGCCTATCAAATCACTTTCTGCGAATTTGTTACCACCACGAACATTTTGGCGATCATCATATAACAAATCAAAATTAGCGTCTCGTAATTGACGATATAAATCTTCAACTTGTGCTGTTTCACTATCTTTAATCGCCAAAGAAATTAAATGCCATTCAAACGGGGCTATTTTTTCTGGCCATACCAAACCTTTGTCATCACTAAGGCATTCCGCAACAGTCCCCATTACGCGACTTGGGCCAATACCATAACAGCCCATAATAACAGGTTTTGTTTGGCCGTCTTTATCAACGAAATTGGCATTAAACGGCCCTGTAAAACGTGTTCCCAATTTAAATATATTTCCGACTTCTACGGCACGTCTTTGTTCAAATGAATTTTCCATACCATCCGTATAATTTGGGACAATATCTCTTAACGCCGCCTTGTCGTCAATAATTTCACGGTTGATAGCTATTTTTGTTCCTGGCAAGATAAAGATGGTGTCCTCACCAGCATCGGTCAGTGTTTGAAATTCATGCGAATATTTCGCAAAAGCGCCTCCACTAGCATATGTAAAATATGTTTCGTCACCTATACCACAATCGGTATAAAACTTCATATACATTTCCGCCACTTTATCATAGTAAGAATCTAAATCTTCTTGTGACGCATGGAACGAATATAAATCGTTCATTCTAAATTCCTTACAACGAAACAACCCTGACTTAGACCGTGGTTCATCTCTGAATTTGTTTTGAATTTGAAATACGGACATTGGTAAATCTTTATAGGACGAAATAAAGTTTGTCACAAATGGTGTAACAACTTCTTCATTCGTCGGGCTTAATGCATAATCTTTATCGCCATGCCCTTTGATTTTATATAAAACATCTATTTTATCCCAGCGTCCTGTTTTGTGCCACACCTCTGCGGGTTGCAAAACTGGCATCATAACTTCTTGACCATTTACAGTAACCATATATTGACGGATTAAATTTTCAATTTTGTTCAGCGTTCTGTACCCCAATGGCATGTACGAATAAATTCCACCCATCAATTTATGAATAAAGCCCGCGCGTGTAAGCAGCTGGGCGTTTTTGGACAGTTCTTGGTTATTAAATTCTTTTTGGGTTTTATAAAACAAATTACTTTGACGCATATCATAGGCCTTTTTGTATATTTTTTACGTCCCTGCCCCCTCTATCAGTTAGAGTAGCATGGCAAAGATAAAATGCAAGTTTTTTAGAAATAGTTTTACTGCGCGGCTAATGTATAACAAATTGGGCCAGCCATACGGGCTAAAACACCGGTTTTAAGCGGCTTTTACGATGTCGTTTGTTGCGGCATACGGAATAGTCGTCTGTATGTTTGAGAACGTTTTTGTAAAAATAGTCCTTTTTTGAATTTTACAACCAAGCATATTTTAGCAAATTTCCGCAGAAACCTGCGGTATTTTTTTCATAACAACCCGTTCCAAAACTGACACACGGATTAACAGTCTCCGTTTCACAAAATAATTTACAATCAATAATTTCACAAAATGCTTGATTTTCTACGGGTTTTATGATATCATAGTTAATATAGAAAGTCAATAGAAATGAGTAGGAAACGGTAGGAAAATGAGTCGTCGGTAGGAAATAGGTAGGAAATAGAACGTGTTTTAGGAGTGTAAAAATGCAGACCAAACGTATTAATTTTACAGAGAAGGCAATAGCGGCCATTCAGGCCCCATCAGCGCAGGAAAAGCAAGTAAAGTATTAT
>JAFZTZ010000017.1 GCA_017618595.1 Alphaproteobacteria bacterium | reverse complement strand
GCACGCGAAACTTTTGACCGAAAGGGCCGGCGCATTAAAAAATGGTGCCAACGATAAATGGATTGATGCATTAGATGACCAAATTGCATCAACCGCCGTTGCAATTGCCGCCGCACGTATTCAATATGCCGGTGAAATAAATTACTTTTTATCTGATGCGGCGGTGTCAGTTGATGGTATGGTTGAATCTATGATTTTGGCGACAAATGCCGCCGACGCGGAACGCAATTATTTATCTTATCTGAAATCTAATCGTGTATTGGTAAATGACAAAATGGTTTTGGATGGTGTAACTAAATCTGATTTCGGTGTGTTTAATATGGTATTAAATTTGCCGGCGAATTTAACCAGCACCGGGCAACAAAAGACAACTTTATTAAACCTTATATTGGCGCATGCAAAACTTGTTCACACAAAAACAGGGGCGAATCCGATAATATTGTTGGACGAGGCCGTTGCACACCTTGATAAAAACGCACGCGAAAAATTATTTGCCGAACTTGGCGCAGCCCAAGCACAGGTTTGGGCAACCGGCATAGACAGTGATATATTCGTTGGTGTTCCAGATGCAATATTTGTTTCTTGCACTGATGGGGGGGTAAGTAATATAATCTGACGGCAAAGGGGAAGATATGGCAAAAATAGATTATCAATTGTTATTGGATAACGCACTTAAATCCGTCGTTCGCGAAGCATTGATTTTCGCCCAAATAAATGGACTTGGTGATGGAATGCATTTTTTCATAACATTTCGCACACATGATGCGGGGGTTGTGTTGCCAGATTTCTTGCGCATACGATATCCGGACGTTATGACGATAGTATTGCAATATTCATATAATAATTTGCATGTATCAGATAAAGAATTCGGTGTTCAACTTACGTTTGACGGCCGGCCGTTTTTCATCCGCGTGCCATTTTCTGCATTGGTTGATTTCAAAGATCCATCGGTTGACTTTATGTTATCATTCCGTAAAAGACCGGAAACATCCGCACCGGATAACGATATCGAATTACCCTTAGAAGGCACGGGTGATACGATTCCTGATACGGGTCGTGTGGTATCGTTAGACGAATTCAGAAAACGCAAGAAAAATGATTAAAAAGACCGGCAAGTGCCGGCTTTTTTATTTATTTTTTGTTTCCTTATCAAGGTAACCTTCTAACCAATGATTATCAAAATTCAGTGTCCTGACATCACGTTTATTTAATAATTTATTTTGTAATGGAATTGTCGTTTTGACACCTTCGATAACAAATTCATCCAACGCACGTTCTGCACGCATAATACACGCCGAACGCGATTGCGCATGAACAATCAATTTCGCAATCATAGAATCATATGTTGGTGGAATTGTGTATCCGGTATAAACCGCGCTATCCACACGCACACCCAAACCACCAGATGGCGCATAAAGTGCGATTTTGCCGGGGCAGGGCACAAATGTTTCTGGGTCTTCGGCATTGATTCTGAATTCAATTGCGTGCCCATGTGGAATCACATTTGATTGCGTATAGCCCAATTTTTCACCGGCGGCGATACGGATTTGTTCGCGTACCAAATCAACCCCATAAACCATTTCGGTAACCGGGTGTTCCACCTGAAGACGCGTATTCATTTCCAAGAAATAAAATTTGCCGTTTTCGTACATAAATTCAAAAGTTCCGGCATTTGTATAACCCATCTTTTTCGCGGCGGTTTTGCATATTTCTATCATATCGTCGCGCTGTTTTTGGGTAAGGGCCGCAGCCGGACATTCTTCCATAACCTTTTGGTTTTTACGTTGCAATGAACAATCACGTTCACCAAAGATTACAACATTGCCGTGTTTATCGCCCAAAACTTGGAATTCAATATGGCGTGGATGCAATAACAGTTTTTCCATATATAATGTGTCATCACCGAAACCACTGCGGGCCTCGTTCTTGGTAATTTCAAACGCTTCGGCCATTTGGTCGGCAGACATCACAGGGCGCATACCACGTCCACCACCACCGGCGGCCGCTTTCAACATGACGGGGTAGCCAATCTTTTCGCCCCATTTTAATGCGTCTTCTAATGTATCCACCGCACCATCAGACCCCGGAACAACCGGCAATCCGCATTCTATTGCGGTCTGTTTGGCGTTAACTTTGTCGCCCATTTTGTTTATCATCGCCGCATCAGGCCCAATCCATATAAGGCCATGCTGTTCAACTTTTTGAACAAAATCCGCGCGTTCTGATAAAAAACCGTATCCCGGGTGAATCGCATCGGCATTGGTAAGTAACGCCGCCGTCAATATAGCAGATTCATTAAGGTAAGAATCTTTGGACGGTCCCGGCCCAATGCATACAGATTCATCTGCCAATTGCACATGCATCGCCGTGCGATCCGCCGTAGAATATACGGCAACGGTGCGAATACCCATATCGCGGCATGCACGAATTATTCGCAACGCGATTTCGCCACGATTGGCAATTAAAACTTTCTTTATTTTTGGCATAACAAATTATTCGATAATGATTAATGGTTGATCAAATTCGACGGCCTGACCATCGGTGACCAATATTTCTTTAACAACCCCATCTTTATCAGATTTAATTGGGTTAAATGTCTTCATTGCCTCGACCAAGATAACCGTATCACCGGCCTTAATCTGTGCACCAACCTTGGTAAATGGTTTTGCGCCCGGTTCTGGGGAAAGATATGCAACCCCAACCATTGGTGACTTTAACGCATAGCCAGATGCATCTGCATTCGAAGGTTCACTGGTTGTGTGCTTTGCATTTTCGGAAACTGGTAATGCCGGCATTGCGACCGCGGTCGCTGTCTGCTTTGATAAATGTATATGTTTACGGTATACACCGAACAAGAACTGACGTTCCAAATCAAGTTCTGTAATCCCCATATCATCCATAATTTTTGACATGGATTCTACGGTTGAACGAAATGACATTTCATAATCCTTTTGTAAAATTACTTTTATATCACCAAGATTCTAACATAAAACCATAACTTGTCAAGGCACAGGGTCAAAACCGAACCCGCCGCCCGGCCGACACCGCAGAATTCTGCGGATTCCCATAAAAGTTCCACGTATTAAACCATAGCGTGAAATGGCAATTTTGGAATATTCACTGCATGTTGGGGTGAAACGGCACGCGGCGCGCCCACCAAATGCAGGGGATATAAAACGCTGGTATATCCATATTAGTGCAATTCCAAAATAGCGTGGGGCTTTAAGAATCTTGTCTAACATTTTGATTTTGTTCGTGTGCGATATGTTCCAATGCCTTGGCCATACCGGCACGTCCCTTGTCGCGCGTTGCCTTTAAAATGGCCGCATGCGCGATAAAAATATAATCATATTCCGGTAACATCAACCCTTCGTTAAAACGAACCCAATCGCGCAACAGACGCTTTGCCCGGTTGCGTTCAACCGCAAACCGAAATGTCCGTTTTGCCGCAACAAACCCAACACGCGGGTCATCCACGAATTTTGCCGGTTTTACCCGCACAATAAAGTATGCCGAACGTGCCGATGGGGCATCATCAGGCGTGATAAAATCTTGATGTCTTTTTATTGTGTCTCGCATACCTGTAATAATACCAAAATATACGTAAAGTCAAAGAAAAAACATTTTAACGTCTGTGGCTTGATTTTTCATAATTCCGCGTTTATAGTTGTGGTGAAAAATTGGATACGAAGGGGCGACACATGTATAATTGGTTAATGAAATTCTTCTCGGCAGATATGGCAATTGATTTGGGAACCGCGAACACGCTTATTTACGTCAAGGGGCGCGGGATCGTCCTTAACGAACCATCGGTTGTTGCTGTGGCCGAAAACAGATTATTGGGACGCAAAGAAATCCTTGCCGTCGGGACCGAGGCAAAACAGATGTTGGGCCGTACCCCCGGAACGATTACCGCGGTGCGCCCGTTGCGTGATGGTGTTATCGCAGACTTTGAGGTCGCCGAAGAAATGATTAAATATTTTATTCGCAAGGTTCATCACAGAAGTCCTATTGCT
>JAFZTZ010000109.1 GCA_017618595.1 Alphaproteobacteria bacterium | reverse complement strand
GGACTTACGTATGCTGTATCATAAAATGACGATGATGCCGCTTTATAGAAACTGCTTACCGCGTCAAATAACTTTTTAAAACCGTTAAATGCATCAAGACGCGAATGAGATAAAATGGATGGTAAAAAAGGCTCGATAATATCATTTTCGTTTGACAATTCCATAAGTCGATTGAATATATCCCGTAAATTAAATGTTTCAATGTCGGTTGGTGGGTTGGCTACAAAATCAAAATTTTTATAAATAAATTCTAACTGGCCTAATCGTGTTTTGTTTTTGGATATATTTTCTATATCTTTCCTTAAATATATAAGCAATGCGTCACGAAATTGCGGTGTGCGCGTAATTTTCTTTATATTTGTACTTTTTAAAAAGGACATTAAATTTTTATCTATGTATGATAGATACGGTTGTTGGACACGTATGTTTTTAATTTTTTCTTTGAATTTATCATATTCGGGGTCGCTGGGCGCAACATCTGGGAAAGAACCGCGTTCCAATGTCAATTTGGCAAGGTATGTTTTTACATCTTCTACGCGATTAAAACTGTTGCCGTGAACATCCAGGGTTGCACTGGTATATTTTAATTCACCAAAAACCTTTTGTTCGGCCGATAAAACATTGCGTGGGTTATATCCGGCATTTATCATCAAATCAACGGAACGCAAATCTGCGGCGCGTTCTTGAAAAATAGTGTTTTCCCCCCCCAGTAATTGCGACCACAAATAATGGCCACATTCGTGTCCAATTATGGCCGCCAATTCTTCGGTATTTGATACACTTTGAATCAGACCGTATGATATGGCGACAATATTTTTGCCGTTTTTTGTTTCGGATGCGTCTATAAAGAATGCGTTGGCATCCCCCGAGTCATACCCGGTAAAGTAAAAATCATCTACATTTATGTCGGTATTTTGGAACAGACGTTCAAAAATTTGCTTTATTTTTGCGCTAATTTCTTGGTGTAATAGACTATGTGGGTCATACAGGCGCAAGGCCTCGATATCTGCCTGATCAAGCATATCATTGTCCCAAGACATAAAAATCTCCCGCTATTTTCGGTATATATTGTAGCAAATTTTACGATTTATTCCTAGGGCAAAATAAAAATTGGGTGTTTTGATGCGGTTTTGGAATATGGTTTGTTTCCTAATGTCCACTTGAAATATAGTTTTTTTGTTGTTAAAATCTAAACATTATGTTTAGAAAGATATGGAAAAAATTTTGGGAACCTGTGCTCGGTTTTGCCGGGTTTCAGTGGATTATTGCATTGGTAATGGCCATGTTGATATGGTTTATTTACCTAACATCGCGTCGTGAAATCATAAATTATGAGATATTTAAGAAGTTCCGGCATAAACCGGCAATATTCGTGTTTTGGCACGGGCGCAGTTTGATGCTGTCGCCGATAGTTGCGCTTGGCGGGATGAAGTCATATGCAATAACATCGCGTCACAAAGATGGGCGCATGATGGCAAAATTGCAACATTTATTCGGTTTGCGCGCCATTTACGGCAGTTCGCATAGCGGTGGTGTTTCCGTCCTGCGCGAAGGGGTTCGTATGTTGCGACGTGGGGATCATTCGTTATGTATTTCCCCAGATGGTCCGGGTGGACCGTCATTACGTGTCCAAGATGGTGCATTATATTTTGCAAAAATGACGGGTGCACCAATTATTCCGGTATGTTTTTCTGCGCGTCATGTTTGGATACAAAATCGGTGGGATAGGTATTTATTGGTATATCCTTTTACAAAAATAAAATGTAAAGTTGGTAATCCAGTATATGTAGATTCCAAAATATCGGCCGAAGAATTCGAACAAAAACGCAAAGAAGTCGAAGATATTATGGTTGCCCAATTGCGTGAATTAGATGCGGAATTTGACCTGCCGGTGATAGAGCAGGGGTTAAAATCTGGTGAATTTAAACGCGCAAAACGCGAAGGAAACGAACCAAAACTGACCAAAAGGTACCATTAAAATGAAAACACCGTGGTGGTTTTTACACAAGACGCCGTTGGCTTTTTTATTATTGCCAATTGCGTTTGTTTACTATATTGCATCGCGTGCTGTTTTTACATGGCGTAAAATGTTCGCGTATAAATCACGTCGCAAGGTTATTTGTATTGGTGGCCTGTTGGCCGGTGGTGTGGGAAAAACCCCAATTGTACGGACACTTGCCAATTATTTTGATGCGCCGGTGGTAATGCGCGGGTATAAACGGACCGCCAAAACAAGCAATATCGGGGACGAAGCTGCAATGTTAATGGCCGATGGTATTGCGGTGCATGTTGGACATCGTAAAAGTAATGTTATGTTATTGGATCGGCAAAAGGATGAAACGGGTCCAATTTTGATGGATGATGGTTTGCAAAATCCACTTATCAAAAAAGATATTTCTGTTTTGGTGTTTAATGAAATGATCGGGTTTGGAAATGGTTTTCTGTTGCCGGCGGGGCCGCTGCGTGAACCAAAGCGTATGGCCAAGAAAGCCGATGCAATTATTGTTATAAAAAACGCAAAAAAGAAAAAAAGTTTTAAATTGCCGGCGGGCGTTCCGGTATTTTATGCAGAAAATAAAAATATATCACCGTATGATAAAAAAACGCGTGTGTTTGCTTTTGCAGGAATTGGATACCCCAAGAAATTTTTCAAGGCATTGGATGGTATGGTTGGACATCGTTCATTTGGTGATCATTACCAATATACAGATAAAGATATCGCGGAACTGAAAAAGATCGCTGCACATAAAAAGGCAAAACTTGTCACCACCGAAAAAGATTGGGTGCGGTTGCCGGCGGATGTTCGTGATGATATAAAATATGTGAAATTGGAAACGGTTATTGACCCAAAGTTTTTTGATTGGTTAAAGGAGAAATTAAATGCCAACACTAAAAAAGAAAGTTGAATTTTTTGGTGGCGGAATTCATCTTGGGGTTCCGGTTAAATTGGTTGTAAAACCATCAAAAAAAATTGGAATTTTCTTTCGGCGTACTGATATTGTGGGTTCAAAATCTATCCTGGCGCGATATGATAATGTTGGCGATACAAAAATGCGCAATACCACGGTTGGTAATCTTGGGGGGGCGCATGTTAAAACAATCGAACATTTAATGGCGGCACTTTTTATTGCGGGTGTTGATAGCGCAAACATTGAAATTGCGGGTCCAGAAACACCAATTTTGGATGGCAGTGCGATGGAATTTTTAAACGCTTTTATCGCCGCGGGGGTGACGGGCGGAAAATATAAACGCATAATTGTTCGGCGTCCTGTTGTTGTTACTGCGCGCGATGCCATGCGCCAGGTACCGTTTTTTACGCGTATGAAAATTTATCTTATGAATTTTATATCTGGTCGCAAACTGGACGGATTTGTAAAACTGGCGCCATGTGATAATGATTCATTAAATATAAATGCAACATTGGTGTATAAAGAAAAAATTATCGGCAAGCAGAGTTTTTCATATTCATATGATGGAACAAAAAAATCGTGTCGTGATTTTTTGAAAAATATTGCGCGGGCGCGGACATTTGGAAAATATTCTGAATGGGAATATTTAAAAGCGCATGGAATGGGGCGTGGTGCAACCGAAAAAAATGTAATTGCGTTGAATAACAATGGGGATGGAACATTAAACAAGGTATATTGGCCCGACGAATTTGTTCGTCATAAAATTATAGACGCAATTGGCGATATGTTCACATCTGGTGGTTTTGTGGTTGGTAATTTGGAATCATACAAGGGCAGTCATGCAATGAATAATATGGTACTGCGTAAACTATTCAGTTGCCCAGATAACTATGATATTGTTGAATAAAGAAAAAAAGGAGAAAAAATGAAGAAATATTTGTCTTTATTGATGGTTGCGATGGTGGTTGTTGGTTGCGGCGGATATATAAAAAATGAAAATGGCAGCGAAAATATAAAACAATTGACCAAAGAACCAGAAGATTGTTTGTTTTTGTATAAAATGGAAACAACTGTTTCTGCGTATAAACAAGATGATGCGCGCAGATATCTTGAGAATAGTATTGCATCACAATCACGTCCGGGTAATGCATATTTAATCACAGATAAGCGTACCAAGGAAAATCCGGGTGCGGTATTTGGCCCAGACGAAAGTTTTATCTATGCGGCCAAGGTTTATGAATGCCCAGATTTGCCGAAATTTACATCAAAAGGCACAAAATAGTGTGTAATATCCAGAAAAAAGACCGTTATCTAGGTAACGGTTTTTTTATGCTGGAATTAGTTTATCAATTTGTGTTATAATTCTATCACGATAGGTATCGTGGAGAGAGATTTTGACCGGCCAATATATACATATTAGACGAAAAAAATATGCAGCGGGATTACTGTGGCAACCGATGGTTGCCGGGTTTACGCCACGTGCGTACGCGTATAAATTAGCACGCGGCATAGATAAAAAGCTAAACAGGTATATTGCATATAGTGGAATGATTGGGCTCGGTGCGCGCAGCGCGGGCCAGCGGTCTGGTATGCCGTCTATTGCCGCCGAAATCATAGAATCTTTGCCGGGTTATGCGTCTATGTTGTGCGCATTTCATGTTGATGGCAAATTCGTTTTGGTTGCAGTTAGAAACGGTGTTATCCTGCATGATTTGTTGTTTACAAATGAATCAGATGCGCGTGCAAAATATGCAGAATTAACAGAAATTCCCGATTGGAACGCATTAATTGCACCGTCCGAGTGGGGTATGCCGCGTGCGGTTGATCGCAACTTGGCAGACATTTTGTCTGGAACAAATCATGGCGTTTTGCGCCCAATAAGTCGTGTCGGCGCAGGGGCATTGTCGTTCTTGTTGTTGTTG
This sequence comes from Alphaproteobacteria bacterium, assembly GCA_017618595.1. Lineage (GTDB taxonomy): Bacteria > Pseudomonadota > Alphaproteobacteria > Rs-D84 > Rs-D84 > Enterousia. The sequence continues at coordinate 4,947 of JAFZTZ010000109.1, read as the reverse complement.
ATTTTTGCATTGGTGTTTTTGTATTTGTTCCGTGAACCAATAAACCAGATGTTTACACCGACCCCACAAACATTGAACATAAATCCAGAATTGGCCGAAAAATATAAACAACAATTGGAAGAAAAAAATAAAGAACTGGATAAAGAATACAATATGCGCCAAGAACCTGTTATTGAACCATTGGTGATGCCATTTGATTCTTTGCCGGATGTTACCGAACGTGCAGATTTATGTTTTAAAGCAATTGGGTTTTTAATGCAACCGGTTACCGGTTGGATTCAGGTTTCCGCAGAATGTAATGAAACATATGTCAATGCAACATTTAGACGTTCATTTGGAACATTGGAAGATTTTTACGCGGTGGCGGCGGATATTATGCCTGGGGTTTTTGTTCAAGAAATAAGTGATAATGAAATATCTGTGCGTGCAAAATTGCCTGCGCGCGCCAAGGCACCATCACGTGATTCGCGCGATGCAGATACAATTGTACGCGATTTAACAAGCCGGTTCCAAGCCATCAAGATGAATGTGAATATGGATGTTGTATCGGATATTGTCGCAAATGATACGCAGTCGCAGGAAATAGATATTGTACAAATTTCTGCGGAATCAAAAATGATACCGTATGAATTTATGCAAATCTTTTATGACTTTGACGGGGTGTACATGACCAAGGCGTCATGGAATATGATAAAAAAAATCTGGAACTATGAGGTGATAATCTATGCAAATTAAAATAAAAGCATTTTTGGTCGTTTTGCTGATGTGTGTGACATCTGGGGTGTATGCCGCAGGTGATGCAGATTTTGATGACGAATTTGATATCGCAGAAGAAGTTCTTGTCGATGATACCACGGCAAGCGAAGAAATTTCTGCAAATGCAATTGATGATTATCAGGTCGAAGGTTCTTTGTTCCAACAAATCACAGATTTGGAACAAGAAAAGGTTTTAATGCAATTGGAAAAAGAACGCGCACAATTGAATCTTGATTTGGATAGATTGGCGGCAGAAAAAATAAAATTGCATATGGAAATAGATACATTGTCTGGGCGCGCAGAACAGCAACAACAAGAATTTGAAACAGAACGTGTTCGTTTAGAAGCCGAAGCAAAAAGATTAGAAAAGGAAAAAGAAGCATTGGATTCCGAACAACCGGTTGGCGCGATTACTGCATCTGCGGTGGCGGCAAACAAGAAATCTTATTTGGCCAAAGATGCACCAAAAGAAACAGATATTGCAAAAATATATAAACTGATAAATGTATTTGGGGCCGGTGCGCAATTGCAGGCAACAATTCAAGATTTATCAAATGGGCAAAATAAACGTATAAGCGTTGGTAAAGATGTTGATGGGTTTATTGTAAAATCAATATCGTTGGACGAAGGCGTTGTGTTTATCAAAGATGGTGAAACACAAACATTGAATGTCGGTGCACAAAAGGCCACAGTAAAATGAAGACCGAAGACCATGAAATCTTAGATGTTTTGCCAAATTCCCAAAAGCCGTCTGTTCCGGCGGGGTTGGAACATGCAGATAACCAGGAAATCATAGAATATCTGTTTTCCGAAGGTAACAAATTGTTAACCGCCCCCGGTGGTGAATTTGAATTACCAAAAGAAACACAAGGTTTATTGGCATATTTTTCGGGTGGTTGCATTGTTATTTCGCGAACACATCGTTACGATGGACGGGTATTGGCATTCTTGGATTTGTTGGCGCGAAAGAATCGCCCATTACGCGTTCCGTTTTATTCAGATTTGGGATTGGTTTCAGGGATATATAAATATTACGAAAGCAAACTTGGTGATTCTGTAAAATCGCGTTTTGATTATAACAATCAAATGCAGAAAGATTTTGTGGATATTGTTGCACGTGCCGCCGCACAAAAAGTTTCAGATATTCATATCGAGGTTGCAGATCAAACAACAATTTATTTTCGTATAGATGGCAGTATGCAACCAGTTTTGGAATTTAATTCCAGTTGGGGTGAATCTTTTGTTCGTGCCGCGTTTGCATCGGCGGATATTTCAAATGCAAACTATGCACAAAATGAATATCAGTCGGCCCAGAAAGATGGGCGCACACCATTGCGTGGAACCAAAGATTTATATTTGCCCCAAGGTGTGCTTAGTATAAGAATGCAATTTAATCCAATTGCATTTGGTTCACGATATGTTGTTATGCGATTACTGTATGATAACCCATCGGAAAATATAACAACTGAACAAGAATTTGGCAGATATGAACAAAAATTATTGCGCCGGTTGCGTTCGTATCCAACGGGTTTGGTTGTGGTTGCAGGTCCAACAAGTTCTGGTAAATCAACAACGCTTGTTCGCAATATGGTTTTGATGTTAAAAGAACATCATTATGAAATAAATCTTATAACGGTTGAAGATCCGGTTGAACAAAAGATATTTGGTGCGCATCAAATTCCGGTTGTGAATACTGCGTCCGAAGAACAACGTGAATCAGAATATACCGAAGCATTGGCAGCTGCATTGCGCAGTGACCCTGATACATTGATGGTCGGTGAAATTCGTACTTTGGCGGCGGCGCAATTAACGGTCAAGGGCGCATTGTCTGGTCATAATGTTTGGACAACATTGCATGCTAATTCTGCGATGGCGGCATTGGTGCGTTTATTGGATATGGGGGTCGAAGCATTTAAGTTAAAAGAAGAAACCATGATGCGCGGCCTTGTTTCAATGCGTTTGTTTAAACGGTTGTGTCCGCATTGTCGGGAACATTTGTCCGAACATCCAGAATATTCTGAATATAATCGTGTTATGGATGCTTTTGGCGAGGTTGGTTTAAAACAAGTATATGTCCGCGGGGCAGGTTGTGAACATTGTGGTGGAACCGGTACGCATGGACGTATCAAGGCCGGTGAAATCATTATAACAAATAGTGAATTTTTGAAATTGGCATTGGCGGGCGATACAGATGCCGCGGTTAAATATTGGCTTGAAGAAATGGATGGGCGCACATTGAAAGAGGCGGCCAGTGAACTGATGTTGCGCGGGATAATCGGCGTTGATGAATTAGAACGCTGGGTTGGTTTGCTTGATAGACCAGGGGTTTATTAAAGACAATGAATAAACTTGAGATACTTTATGCAAAGATTGTTTGCAGATTCAGCAAAGACAAACGCATAACTATTTGGCGCAAGTTGGTTTCGTTGCTTAAAAATGATTTTACATTGGTGGACGCACTTAACCGCATTCAAATGACGGAATCACGTGGTGGCGCAAAACCAAATGAACCATTTGCAATTTGTATGCGCGAATGGGAAAAGAATCTTGAACGCGGACTTAGTTTTTCCGAGGCCACACGTGGATGGGTTCCGGCAGAAGAAACATTGTTATTAACATCGGGTAATATGTCCAGTTTGGTCGTCGCCCTTGAAAATGTTAGTCGTATTATTGTTGCAAATAAACGGATTAGTGGCGCGGTATTTGGTGCGGTTGCATATCCGTTATTGTTATTGGTTTTGGTTGTTGCAATAGTAATTATGGTTGGTATTTACCTTGTTCCGCCATTGGCCGAAGTCGCCGGCGATTCAATGGTTTGGACGGGTGGTGCGGCGACACTTATATGGGTATCAAATTTGGCCAGTAAATATTGGCAGATAATTTCAATTATATTTGTTGGCATTGGGGTATTAGTATGGTGGTCGTTGCCACGATGGTCGGGGCGTCTGCGTGCAGCGTTTGATAAATTTCCACCATGGAGTATTTATAAAATACGTCTGTCGGTTGGTTGGATGATGTCGTTGGCGGCAATGGTTTCATCGGGTGTTGCTATTCCCGATGCAATGAGAATGTTGGCTGATAATTCAAACAGATACCTGCGCAAGATATTAGACGCCACATTACACTATATCGCGAACGGGGATAATTTAGGTGATGCATTACAAAATACGGGTATGGATTTTCCAAACCAAGAATTGATAGGTGATTTATCTATATATGCCGATATGAATGATTTTGATTCAAACCTGAATCAGATTTCAAATGATTATTTGGAAAATTCTGTTAAGAAAATTGAATCTGTATCCAGCGCGTTAAATAGTGTTGGAATTTTATTGATAACCGCGGTTATCGCGTGGATTGTTCTTGGAACATTCCAAATGCAAGATCAGATTACGGCGTTTTTGTCATAGTATAAATTTTTGGAAAATTACCATTTTTTCTGCTAAAATATTCCATATAGAAAGGAATAGAAAATGGATAAATATACATTTAACACAAGTGGTGATGAATTACTGGAACTGGTGGCAATTGTTGTAAATATTATTAGCGGCAAACCATGGGACGCAGATTTCTTTTTTAATGAAAAATATTCATTATTGGCCCGACGAAGCGAAATTTTAAATTCACGTATTCATAGTAATGAAGAAGATTTTGTAAAAATGGCAAATCGTCTTGTTCATCGGGACCCCAATATAATTCAAGATGCCCAAAAAATAGTTGAATTGTTCCAAAACACAAATGACCCAAAAGGCCAGAAAGTTCTGTTTGATATATTGAAAGGTATAGATAAAAAGAAAATTGCCAGCGGTGTAAAAGATTATATGATACGATCCATATATAATAAATTTCTTTATAATGATGGTAGTGTGTATAAAGGGTTTAGATTAAATGATCCCGAAATAAATAGATTTTTACTTATACGTATTTTGGAATCTGAACAACCAGAAGAAGAAGATTTTAAAATGCTGGTGGCAAATGCAGAAAGGTTTGGGATTTCAGACGAAGATATAGAAAAAATTTATGGTATGTTGAAATATAAGTGTGAAAATGAACTTGATTACCTGGGGAAAATAAATAATCCAGATAAACTTGTACGACTAAAACATACTTTTGCACCAGTTAAAGAAAGAATAGAGATAAAAAAACAGCAGGCCCAACAAACACAGTCAGAAGAGCCAGAGCCCAAAACAT
>JAFZTZ010000108.1 GCA_017618595.1 Alphaproteobacteria bacterium | reverse complement strand
TTGCAGACCAGCACGAATACTGGTCGTCTATCATCGCGTGATCCAAACCTGCAAAATATCCCGGTTAAAACGGAACTTGGCGAAGAAATTCGTAAATGCTTTGTTGCGCCATCGGGTCGCGTTTTGATTGCGGCGGATTATTCGCAAATTCAACTGCGCTTGCTGGCCGATGTGGCAAACATAAAAACATTCAAAGATACATTTATCGCGGGCCACGATATTCACGAACAAACCGCGCGCAAAATTTTCAATATCCCAGAATCAACAATTGTTCCAAAAGATTTGCGCCGTGCCGCAAAAACTGTGAACTTTTCAATTATATATGGAATTTCGTCATTTGGGTTGGCCGCGCAATTAAATATATCGCGTACCAAGGCCCAAGATATCATAGATTCATACCTGGCGGGGCTACCGGAAATAAAACAGTATATGGATTATATCAAAAAATTCGCGTCCGAAAATGCGTGCGTTTATACCCCATGGGGTCGGCGCATAGAATTACCCGAGGCAAAAAATCCGCGTATGCGTGCATACGCAATGCGCGCGGCCATCAATGCACCAATCCAAGGATTCGAAGCAGACCTGATGCGCCTTGCCATGATAAAGGCATACAATGAAATTGTTGTTCCAAATCGCGACAAAATTAAACTTATCATGCAGGTTCACGATGAAATGGTGTTTGAATGCGATGAAAAATTGGCCAAAGATTTCGCCGAAAAAATCAAGGGCGTTATGGAAACGATCGCAACTATTTCCGTACCATTGCGCGCCGATTATGTAATCGCACCATTTTGGGGTAAATAAAGAAATTTACATTTGAATAAACAGTTTTGGATTTTTAACAAGTCCTTCTATGGCCTTGTCCAAATTCTCGCGATATTCAATAAATTTCTTTTTGTTTGCGGCATCCAAATTATCTATGGCCGGCAATTTTACCGTCAATGGATTTACATGTTTGCCATCTTTGATAATTTCATAGTGCAAATGTGGCCCGGTGGAAAGTCCCGTTGACCCGACATACCCAATGGTCTGGCCCTGTCTTACCGCGGTTCCAACATTTACATTTTTGGCAAATTTTGACATATGCGCGTACAATGTTTCAAACGAACCATTATGGCGAATCTTTACAAAGTTCCCATGTCCGCGATTAAACCCACGTGCCACAACGCGACCCGAACCCGCCGCCGGAATCGGTGTTCCGGTTGATGCGCGGAAATCGACCCCCTTATGCGCACGCGTGAATCCCAAAACAGGATGTTTGCGCCGCGTTGAAAAACTGCTGGTGACCTTGGCGTTGTTAATTGGGGTACGCTTTAATGATTTAATTGCGCCATTGCCATTTGGATCATAGTATCCGACACTTTTGTCATTTTTGCGGTATCTGTACATTTTTACATTACCACGCAACGCATCAAAAGAAACCACGATAACCGAACCATTATCTATTTTCTTGTTATCAGAATAATTTTCTTCGTAAACAACTGAAAACTTTTGTCCGGCACGAACATCGCGTTCAAAGTCCATTTCAAACGCCAGCAAATCATAAACATCCGCCAAAATTCCCGCAGGTATATCCGCGCGCATTCCGGCCAAGTAAAAACTGTCGCCATCCAAAATTTCACCTTGGCGATAAACCAGGCGTGTATCACGTTCTATATCAATGGCATTGCAATTCCATACGCCACCATCATCGCATGTCAATTCAACCCTGCGCCATGGTCCCGGCAAGATGGTTATTTTTGATACCGGGCTATCCGGCCCCCCATCATGCGCAAATTCGATTTTATCACGATCGGCGCGCAGACCTGTAATACCCGCTTTGGTCTTTAAAAGATCAGCAATTTTGTTTATATCCGTTCCACTAAAACCTTGGGCCGATAAAATTTTTGACAATGTATCGCCCGATGCAACATTTACAACCACCGTATTATCTGCGACCTTGGCATCTGTTTGCGTTCTATCCCCACGCCCAGAAAACACCAATGCTACAACTACTGCGACAACGGCAAGAACCCCCGCCGTCCACAACACCGCACGAATAACTTTGTGCGATAAAATAAAATTTTTTGCTTTTTCCATAGCGTCCATTATAATAGTTTTATGACAATAAATCAAGCATTTGACCTTTTAAAAGATGCGGGCGACATTCGCGCCGCCCGAATCATTACCGACAATGTAAAATATCTGCCTTGGTGGCGCGTGTACTTCTTTGCTCACCAACTGCGCCGCGGGGTTCCGGTGGCCAAAATAATCCATAAAAAATGGTTTTATGGCCTGCCTTTCTATACCAATTCATACACATTGGACCCACGTCCAGACACCGAAACTTTGGTTGCCGCGGTTATATCAGATAACCCAGATAGCCCAAAAATTTTGGATTTGGGTACTGGTACCGGATGCATAATCGCCGCACTGGTAAAAAATATTTATGACGCATCAGGCACGGGTGTTGATATATCACGTGGTGCCATACGCGTTGCAAAACGAAATATAAAAGCTTTGGGGTTAACCAATAGTGTAAAAATTGTTCGCGGTTCATTTTCAAATAAAAAACTGACGCACGAAAAATTTGATGTAATTGTATCCAACCCACCATATATTGCACGTGGGGATAAACGCGTTAACGCGGGCGCGATGCACGATCCAAAAATCGCATTATACGCAGAAAAAAATGGTTTGGCCGCGTATGAACAAATTGCAAAAAATGCAAAAAATTGGTTAAACCCGAACGGCAAAATCTATCTTGAAATTGGTGCGGGTCAAAAAACGGCGGTTCAGAAAACATTCAAAAATGCGGGGTGGAAATTCGTCCGCGCAGAATCCGACCTCGGCGGAATTATTCGCGTGTTGGTATTTAGTTTGTAAATCATTACCCATTATTTAATTATTTTTCACTCACATTTGTGATACAATTCTTATGTATTACAAAGGGGTAATAAATGAAACAATGGCAGAAATTTTGTGTATGGTTTGTTTATGCGTGTTTACTGGAAATTCCTTGTGAATTAATTAAATACTTCTTGGCAAACAATATGTTAAACAAATGGTATTTTATTGGTGCCGGTTTGATATTTATGTTCCTTGGGTGGTTGGGTTATCACCTAGAACTAAAAACGACAATGCCAAGAAAAAGCAAAAAATAATACTGAAAATTTTTGCGCCTTCTACGCGGTAGAATACGGATTACCCGTTTTCAATGTTCCAATCATGGAATCATCACCATGACCGTGGACGATGTATGTGTCATCGGGTAAGTTGCACGCAAATAAATCTGATATAGATTTTCGCAATTCATCCATATTGCCACCTGGCAAATCGGTGCGCCCAATACCATCGCGGAATATTGTATCGCCGGTAATCAGTATTTTATATTCCGGAAAATAAAACATAACGCCCCCACGCGAATGTCCCGGCGTTTCAATTACTTCCATTTCTATATCATCTAAAATTTTTATCACACCTGCGTGCAAATCATTTGGTTCAATAAAATCATCGGGGATACGTGGCAATTCCCAAAAATCCAGAATCTGATTTCCCCACAGAACAAGTGGCAAATCTGCATGATTCATAAACCATGGCACATTATGCCGACGCGCCAATTCTGGTGCCGCGGAAATATGATCATCATGTCCGTGTGTCGCATAAATCGCGACCAGATTTAACCCGCGCGATTTTAATAAATTATCCCAATCATCCGCGCGTCCCCACGCATCAAAAATAACACAATTATCACCCGATGACACCAATACAGAATTAGTGTTTTCAGGGTTCATGCGCAATATTTCAAATTTATTTTTTTGCAACTTTTTTCTTTTTTTCTGTCTTTTTGCCGGACACAATTTCTTTGATTTCTTCGCCAGTCAGGGTCTCGCGCTTTAACAGTTCTTCGGCCAATTTCTTAACCGTCGCCTTATTCTTGGTAATAATTTTCAATGCATCCGCATAGGCCCTATCTGTCCACATCTTGATTTCCGCATCAACAATTTCTGCGGTCTTTTCAGACGCACTTTCCAATGGCACCTTATGCCCAAAACTTTGCACCTGGTTCACCGCAACCATACCGATTTTTTCGGACATACCTGCAGTTGTGATGGAACGCCGCGCAAGACGTGTCGCCATTGCAATATCGGCCTCCGCCCCGGTGGTGATTTTGTTTGGACCAAAGAATAT
>JAFZTZ010000107.1 GCA_017618595.1 Alphaproteobacteria bacterium | reverse complement strand
GACGCACGATACAACGCATCACCTTTTTTGTTTTCCAATGATGTACCATCGGCCGACAAAGTGAAAATATCTTCCATTTCATCTTCGAAATCTATGCCCATTGAATTCCAAGAATCCAAATTCAACGATTTGCGTTTTGATTTGCTGGCATTTGCGGCCGCTTCTTTTTCGATACTGCTGGTGATGTCTTTGGTCTTTTTCATAATCGCATCGGCATCATCACCCATTTCAATACGTTCAACACCAACCGTTGCCATTTGATAACTCTGGTTATCTAAATCTTGAATTTCCGCCAAAATTGCATCATATTCGGCATTTTTATCACTGCAGATACAGCGACCACCGCTGGCATTATCCAACATACAGAAAGAATCCATACAACCACTAAATTTATTCCAGCATTCTTCATCAACCGCCGTGTTTTGATTTGCCGCCGCAACCTTGGTTCCCGAACTGATAACGCTTTGCTTTGCCGCACGCGCCGCAACCGTTGGTTTTGCGCTACGTGCACTAACTGTCTTTGGGGCAACCGCCGTAGCGCTGCGTGAACTGACCGACGTTGGTTTACCGGTCGATGAACCTACCCGCTGACCTCGTGCCGCGCGCGCACCCGTCGTTCCCGTCGTCTGCTGCGCCGCAGGTGCCGCCGATGTCCCACGCGCCGCACGCTGCGCGGCATACGCATCCATTCCGCCAATTAAAAACGCCAATATAAATAATATATTTTTCAATGGAATTCCCCCTATTATCTTTATTATTTTATCACAAAATTGGGTGTTCACCAAGAATAAAAATAAAAAAAAGGATGAATTTTTGTAAAAAATATGCGGGGCAAATGCCCCGCACACTAACCTTTAAACCTAATCATAAATGATTATTTTCCGGTTGCACGACGTTTAACCGCAACGGTCTTTTTGGCCGCTGTTGCTTTTTTCGCCGCAGGTTCTTTTGCTGCAACTTTTTTTGTTGCTGCTTTTTCTGCCTTTGGCGCCTTTGGTGCCTTGGTTTCTTCGGCATCTGTTGCAACTGCTTCTTCGGCCTTGGCCGCGGCAACTTCTGGTTTTACCGCTGGTTTCTTGGCGTTAACATCACGGTCAATAAATTCGATTATCGCCATTGGCGCCGCATCACCATAACGGAAACCGGCCTTTAACACGCGGGTATAACCGCCCGGGCGTTTTGCATAACGTGGCCCCAACACAGTAAATAATTTTTTAACTGCGGCGGCACTTGCATTGCCCAATTCAGACGCAACCAAGCGACGATTTGCAACGGTATCAACTTTTGCACGTGTAACCAATTTTTCTACGACACTACGCAGATCCTTGGCCTTTGGCAACGTTGTTTTGATTTGTTCTTTTTCAATTAAGTTCTTCGCCAAGCCAATAAATAAGGCCTTGCGAGCATTTGTATCGCGATTAAAAGTGCGACCTGCTTTTTGGTGTCTCATCGGTTACTCCTTTATTTTGTTTCCGCCCTACTCTATTGCGAGTGGGATTTTACACCATAACGCGACCTGGGGATATTTTCCCCAGAACCGCGTCAATTTTTTTATTTGTATGGATCTTCATACTTTTTGGCCAATTCCGCAATATTTTCTGGTGGCCAACCTGGAACTTCCATACCCAAACCAAGTCCCATCGCTTCAAGTTGAATCTTGATTTCATTAAGCGATTTACGACCAAAGTTCGGTGTTTTCAACATATCGGCTTCGGTCTTTTGGACCAATTCGCCAAGCCAGTTGATTTTGTCGTTCTTTAAACAGTTGTTTGCACGGACTGACAATTCCAATTCATCAACGCGTTTCAACAGTTTCGGATCGAATTGCAACGCATCTTTTGCGGCTTCTTCTTCGCTTGGTGCGCTGATTTGTGCTGGATCTTCAAAGTTGATGAACAATGTCAATTGATCTGTCAAAATACGTGCCGCAAATGCAATTGCATCTTCGGGTGTAACACTGCCGTTTGTTTTGACAACCATTTCCAATTTATCAAAGTCAGTTGACTGACCAACACGTGTTTCTGAAACATTGCTCGCCACGTTCAAAATTGGCGAGAATATAGAATCAACCGGAATCACGCCCAATGGCAAACCGTCTGCATGTGCCGTTGCCGGAACATAACCACGGCCAGAACCCAATGTGATTTCCATATCGAATTGTGCGCCTTTGTCCAATGTGCAGATTTCTGCATCTGGGTTCATAATTTCAATTGCGCTGCTGCATTCGATCATACCTGCCTTAACAACGGCCGGTCCAGATACATGCAATGATGCCTTGTGCTGACCTTCGCTGTTGGCCTTGAAATAAACGCCTTTCAGGTTTAATAAGATATCCGCGACATCTTCGTGAATGCCCTGGATACTTGAAAATTCGTGTTGAACACCATCAATTTTAACATACAATGGCGCACATCCCTGCAACGATGACAACAAAACACGACGCAACGCGGTCCCAAGTGTCAAACCAAAGCCTTTTTCCAATGGTTCGGCAATAAGTGTCGCCTGGTTAGGATTATGTTCATCTGGGATGATATTCAGTTTTTTTGGCTTAATCAAAGCCATCCAATTTTTTTCGATCATTTAAGTTTCCTTTTAGCTTAGTTTATCATTTTCGCCAATCGGCTGCGCACAAATCCCTTTGCGCGCCCGCGTATTCTATTATCATTTTTTTCAAAAGTCAAGGGATTTAGCATAAAAACACCCGCGTTTGCGGGTGAAAAATTTAAACAAGAAACCTAACCGAACTAATAATCACGGTACCGACGTGCCTGGGCATTTTTAGTTTCAAAATCCTGCTTTGCAATTCTTACCTTAATTTGTAAATGTTGAACACATTTCTTGATGGCATTCTTCACGCTTATATTATCCGGACACGTTGTTTTATCATAGTCAATAAGATAAGAACTCATTATTTCCATATCGTGTTTCAACTGCTTACGTGCATTAGCCGTATCTTTTTCTACCGCTTGATTTATCTTGGTCAAATTCTTCGCAAGGCAATCATACACATCCGCTTGGTCTCTAACCGCATAACAATCGTCGGCATTTGCCAAACCATCATTATTGGCAGACGACGAACTATCCGACGATGATGACCCAGATGTATTCCCGGTCAGGACCTCCATCTTGCTGGTCAAAACGGCCTTTTCTAATTGTGTTTTAAACCGTTTTACCATCGCATTTAAAACATCATATTGCTGTTTCATCTGTTGCGCAATAACGGTCGATTTTAATGCGATAACACGATTCATTTCGGCGATCTGGCTGGCATCGGTTGGATTTTTCGCCATCCCCGCATTATACGAATGAACTGTGCACAACGCATATGCCGGCGAAAAATACTGACAGTCGTTATAATCGTCATCATCGTCGCCACCTGAATACGCATACGCCCCGGCCGACATCGTACAAACAGCCACCACCGCAATTACACGCAGCAGATTTTTAATATTAAAAAGTTCCTTACACTTAACCATTAGTTACCTGCACCTGATCTAAAACTCCCTATTCCCCCGCCTATACCACCTGTCGCGGCCCTGAAATTAATATTTGTTCCTGGGGCCCTTTGATCTGTTCCTACGTTACCTGCACCTGATCCAAAACTTCCTATTCCCCCGCCTATACCACCTGTCGCGGCCCTGTAATTAATATTTGTTCCTGGGGCCCTTTGATCTGTTCCTAATAAAGAACCACTGCCCAAGGACGATGGTAACAACCCATTACCGCCATTCAAAGTAGTTGTAAGTAATCCAGAATTTCTAAATTGCAATGCCGGCACCCAAGCGTTCTTTTGCACACATTTTTCATCTTCCCACTTACATTCGGATTTCTCTTCACAAACCTCTTGCCCCGCACCAGTTCTTGCACCACATACCGTATCCGTTGTCTCTATCAGCTCTGTTTCTATATACGCCAGGCCATTTTTCATCCGTTGTTCTGTTGGAAAGCAATAATTACCTTTTTTGCCCAACTTTTTGGTATTTGCCGCATTTTCCAATTGCTTTAATAATTCAGCATCATGTTCATTTGACATACAGAATTTTGCACCGCAATCTTCTATAAAATTAAAAGGTTCGCCATTTTTTGGTGTTCTGCATGATGGATATGAATCTTGGTTAACCAAATTACGCAATGTTTCAATATCCAATGTGGCACTCTTCTTCATTCCCCTGAACAAAGACACATTCATAACAATATCCGATGCACATGCAACCTGGGTCGCCCCGGTCATACCAGAATTCGCATCAATCCATTCGCGTTGAATTGTATCATTATCACTCAAAATCCCAATCAACCGGCAATGCGTCTGATTTTTGGAAACCTTACCATCTTTGGTCATGACACGGTAATAACAGTTATTTCCATCATAACATTCACACGCACCGTTTCTTTCTATATCTGCCGATGTTTGATGATCTTTAATACTTGTTGAACATGTATCACACAGATACTTTCCCCACATATTGCACGAATTGGACAACAACATAATAACATCGTTCACATCAATACCCACAGACATCGCCAACAGCAGCGCGTCATACATATTTTCAACCACATTTTCATATGGTTCAAAGAAACCATTTGCCAAATCTTTAAATTTCTTCACACGCTTTGGCCCGGTACAATTGGTGGCCGAAGAATCACATCCGGCATATTCAAAAACCGCATCCAATGTCTTCTTTAATGACTTTAGCGCGGTTACCGCATCTTCCACGGCGGTTTCAACCTGGCCACTAATTTGTTCACGCACCAAAATATCAGGATTCATACCGTTTTTCGCCGCGACCTGTTCCACAATTCCCATATTTTCCAAACCCATACTTTCCAACCCGGCCGATGAAAAACCTTCCCCTTCGTATGCATTCTTGCTGCGGCTTTCTTCTAATGCGCTTTGAATTTGCGCGGACTGCGCCTCGTTCTGTGCCGCCATTTGTTCCTGCATTGCCGCCATAGATTCCGCCATCTGTTGTTGCATTGCGACCATTTGCGACTGCATTTGCTGCATCTGGGCATTACTTTGTTCGGCGGCGGCAGATGCCGCGGCGGCTTGCGCCTGGGCTTGTGCCTGGGCAATTGCAACCGCATTTTGTTGTTCTTGGGCCTTGGCATTTGAACGTGCAATTACCTGACCGGTCAGAGAATCTATCAACGCATCACCGTGTTTTTTGCATCCGGCATTAGAATTCACACACCCCGCAACAATTGGGCGCGCCACCGATGCATCATTACACCCGGATGAACATTTTGGGTTCACACAGCGCAGAATTACCGCCTCGCAATTGCCGAAATCGGCCTTTGCGGTTGCCGGCGCGGAACTTGCGCGGGAATTCATCATATTATTCCATTGGTTATTATTCGTCGCACCTGTGCCGTTATACGCGGTCAAATTTGACCCCGCCGTTGTCGCAACATTGGCCACCGCCGGCGTTAGAAACGCGGCGCAAACTACACCACACAAGACCTTTAATGGATTATACATCTCTCTATCTATCACGTCATTTTAACATAAACCAGGAAAAATTAAAAGCAAAAAGTGTTAATAAATGACATAAAAAAGCATTCGGCCGAAGCCGAATGCCCAACAACATAACAAACAAGGAGAAAAAAATTATCCGTTGCAGCGGCTGCAATTATTGCGAACCACGCGGCGTTCAGAATATGTACCCGCTGGTTCATAAACCGTGACCGGACGATATACCTGGTAATGATCGATTACTTCGGTATGGGTTTTAACACGAACCGGCTGTGCGCAAGAATTGCATGGCGCAGCAACTGTGCGTTGTGCAACTGGTGCAGCATAGTTAATAGTCGTCGTGTTGTAACGAACGTGATTTGTGAATGTTTCTGTTTCGGTGTAAACGCCGCCATCAGATGCATTTGCACTGACCGCAAACAACGCCGCAAACAAACCAGACAAAATTGTTTTTTTCATATTTGACCCTTTTGGTTATTCGTCAATATTATAGGACACAAATTTGTGTTGTCAAGTATTATTGACAAATTTTTTTATTAGTGGTTATTTGATAAAAAAATGACCAAAAAACGAAAATCGGGCGCATCCGCACCCGATCTTACTAACAACTAATCACTAAAAAACGCCCAGTTGGGCGTTTTTATCTTATACACGACGCACTTTCTTTGGTCTGCATCCATTGTGTGGAATACGGGTTGTATCGGTAATGCTTTGCACAACCAAACCGGCGTTTGCCAAACCACGAACCGCAGATTCACGACCCTGGCCAATACCACGCATCAAAACATCAACGGTTTTCATCCCCATTTCCGCGACCTTTTTGCCGACCGCATCTGCAACGACTGTCGCTGCATAAGGTGTAGATTTCTTGGCACCTTTGAAATTATTTGCACCCGCGGTTGCCCATGTTAATACGGCACCCGACTGGTCGGTAATTGTGATACGTGTGTTATTGTTTGTGGCAACGACATGTGCAATGCCGTGCGATACTTTTTTTACAACTTTCTTTTTATTTATTGCCATTTTTATTTTTTCCTTTTATTAGATGTCTTCAATTAACTATCGTGTTAATCTCTACCCAATTAAATTATTTACCCTTGACCGCAGAACCCGCGACAACGATACGTTTACCTTTACGTGTACGTGCGTTGGTCTGTGTGCGTTGACCGCGAACAGGCAAACGGTTACGATGACGAATACCGCGATATGTTTTCAAATCTTGCAAACGTTTGATATTCATTGCAACTTCGCGACGGACGTCACCTTCGACCTTAAAGTTCTGTTCGATATAGTTTGAAATTTTAATAACATCTTCGTCGGTCAAATCTTTTGCGCGCAACCCATCTTTCAATTTCAAGGCTTTGCAGATCTGGTTGGCCCGTGTTGGTCCAATACCGTGAATATACTGCAGTGCGGCTTCAATACGTTTTTCCGCGGGGATGTTTACACCTGCTATACGTGCCATTTTTACTTTTCCTTTTTATTTTCCCTGGATAATCTGCCGGTGGCAAATCATCCTGACTTTATTAAACCTTTGCGGAATAATTTTATATAAATTATCGCAAAAGTCAAACCTTGTTCCACACAACCAATTTGAATTAGTTGCGGAAACGACCTTTCTTTGCGGCGGCGCCCATAACGCCATGATATTGTTTCGCCACCAGATAGGACTGAACCTGGTTCATGGTATCCAAAACAACACCCGCAACGATTAAAACACTTGTTCCACCGATTACCAATGGCATTCCAAAGTGTGTATTCAATATAATCGGGATTACACACACCACGATTAAATACAACACGCCAATTGCCGTAACCTTGGAAACCATAGAATCCAAGAAGGTAATTGTCTGTTCACCTGGACGCACACCCGGGATATACCCACCGGCATTGCGCAGGTTGTTACTTGTTTCTTCGGAATTAAACACAACGGCTGTTTGGAAATACGCAAAGAACGCAATTAAAATCGTGTACAAAATAATATATGACCATGCACCATAGGTAAAGAACGCCATAATATTTTGAACGATTAAATTTTCACTTTGCGCAAAGCGTTGAATAAATGCCGGCAACATCATAATAGATGACGCAAACACCGGCCCCATAACGCCCGACATATTAACCTTAATCGGCAAATAGGACGCATTGGTATTTACAACACCATTTGCCATAACCTGACGCGGATACAAAATTTGAACCCGACGCTGTGCCATTTCAAAGAACGCGATAAGCGCAACAATACCAACCACAAACGCAATAACCAACGCAATCATCGCCGGCGACATTTGTCCAACCGAACCCAAAGATACGATTTTCGCAACACCTTCGGGAACCTGGGCAATAATACCCGCAAAGATAAGCAGCGATGCGCCCTGGCCTATACCACGCGCAGTAATCTGTTCGGCCAACCACATAACAAACACGGTTCCACCAACCAACGCGATAATTGCCGACAGTTCAAACGAAAAACCTGGATTAACCACCGCGCGAATACCATTAACTGGCGCCATAGATTCCAAACCGCGCACAACGGCCCAACCCTGAACCACCGCCAACAACACCGCCAAATAACGTGTGTATTGGTTGATTTTGATACGGCCCGATTCGCCTTCCTTACGCAAATCATTAAGCGATTTGCTGGTTGCCGTCAACAACTGCAACACGATGGATGCCGAGATGTATGGGAAAATGTTCAATGCCAACACCGACATACGCGACAGCGATCCGCCAGTGAACATATCGAACATGCCCATCATTCCACTACCTTCACCTTGGAACAGGTGCAAAACTGCTGATGCGTTAACACCCGGTAATGGAATAAATGAACCGATACGATAGATAATCAACGCACCCAATGTAAACAGAATACGTTTCTGTAAATCGGTTAACTTGCCAAAATATTTTGAAAAGATTTTCATGCGTTGTTCTCTCTTGTTTTATCCCATATTATTTGTTTTTGATGCTGCCACCAACTTTGGTGATCGCGGCTTCTGCGGCCTTGGACCATTTGTCCGCGATAACATTAACCGCTGTTTTGATTTCGCCCTTTGCCAAAACTTTCAAACCAGACATACGACGGTTGATGATTTTTGCAGCCAACAACGAATCGATAGTGATTTCTTTTGCGGCATCAATCTTGCCAGACGCGATAAACTTTTCGATATCACCAAGGTTGATTGTTACATAATGTTTTGCAAACGGATTTGTAAATCCAAATTTTGGGAAACGACGCAAGATTGGCATCTGACCACCTTGGAACGTTGCCTGTTTACGTGAACCCGCACGTGCCTTTTGACCCTTGGTACCACGACCTGCGGTCTTACCATAACCCGACGCCATACCACGACCAACGCGTTTGATATCTTGGCGTGCGCCTTTGTTATCCATCAATGCATTTAATTTCATCTTTTACTCCTATGAACTTTATATAGTTCTGTTTCGCATACGGACAAGTGTCCGCATACTCGGTTTTCTTATATTTTATTCTTCAACAACACTAATCAAATGTGCAACCTTGGCAATCATACCACGAATCGCCGGTGTATCCGCAAATTCATGTGATTTACCAATACGGCCCAAGCCCAATGTTGCCAAAACCTTGCGTTGTGATTCTGGACGACCAATAACACTTTTGATTTGTTTTACAATTATCTTTTTTGCCATAACAATCACCTTTTATTATTTGTCTTCAGCTGTTGTTTCTTCGGCCATCTTTTTACCATCACGACCCGCAACGATTTCTGCAACTGTTTTGCCACGACGTGCCGCAACGGTCTTTGGTGAGTTCATTTTCGAAAACGCCAAGAACACCGCGCGAATCATATTATTTGGATTGTTTGCACCTTGGGATTTTACAACGACATCTTGAACGCCCAAACAATCAAACACCGCACGCAACGCGCCACCTGCAATGATACCAGTCCCAGGAACCGCGCTACGCAAAACCAATTTACTTGCACCATATTTCACAGAAACATCATGATGCAATGTGCGACCTTCTTTCAATGGGACGCGAATCATTTTTGCTTTTGCGGCCTTGGTTGCTTTCTGCACAGCGGCTTGAACTTCCAATGCTTTACCTTTACCGAAACCGACCTTCCCTGCTTTATCGCCAACGACGACCAAAGCCGAGAAAGACATATTCTTACCGCCCTTAACAGTTTTAGAAACGCGGTTGACAGAAACAAGTTTATCTACCAAATTATCTGTCTGTAATTTTTTATCATCAAAACGTGCCATCTTATATACTCCGTATACTTACAATGTTGTTTTATATTCTGACGCCGCCCGCACGAATCGCTTCGCACAATGCTTTGACGCGACCATGATAGCGATAAGAACCGCGATCAAAATAACAATTATCTGTCAATTTCGCTTTGACCATACGTTCTGCGAACACCTTGCCGACCATTTCTGCACCGGCAACGTTCCAACCTTTGCCCTTGAAATCTTTTTCCTTGGACGACGCGGCACACAATGTGTGGCCTTTTACATCGTCAATGGCCTGGATTTCAATATGACGACCGCTGCGGAACACAGACAGACGAATCTTTCCTGGGTTTTTCTTTTTCAACGCAACGCGTGTAACCAATTTGCGTCTTTCTTCTGTAGATAAATGTTTCAACATTTGTTTTTCCTTTTTTTTCACATTTCCGTAACAGCGGAAATTATTTCGAGTTACCTTTGGTACAGGCCGCCCCATATTTATTGCCGCGCAAACTGTCATAAATAACCGCTATCCGCGCCACATACGCAACCGCATGCAATAACTTGGAACGAGTGAAAACGATACCATATTTCGAAGCCATTTCCAAATTCCTTTTATAACTCTATTATTTCTTTTTACCTTCTTTGTGACGAACTTTTTCGCCCTTATAGAAAATACCTTTGGCTTTGTACGGATCCATTTTGCGAATCTTGTGAATTTTATCCGCGAACAAACCAACCGCACATTTGTCGTTACCGCTGATGGTAAATTCTGTTGGGGTTTCGCCCATTGTTACGGTAATACCATCTGGGATTTCCATAACAACATCGTGTGAGAAACCAACGACCAATGTAAATTTCTTGCCACTAACAGATGCCTTGTAACCAACACCTTTCATGTACATAGATTTTGAAAAGCCCTTTGTCACACCTTCGACTGCGTTACGAATGCTGCGTGTCATTGTTCCCCACATTGCACGTGATGCCTTATCGTCTGCATCTTTTGGTGTAACTGCGACATGGCCGTCTTCAATTTTAACTTCTACCAAACCGGCATTCTTTGTGTTCATTGGTACGGTCAATTCGCCCTTTGGTCCTTTGATGACCAATTTATCGTCTGCGATAGATGCGACCACACCGTCACTTAATTTAACTGGATATTTTCCTGCACGAGACATAATTACATCCTTATTGCTATTAGATAACCTTGCACAAAACTTCACCGCCGACATTCATCAGACGCGCCTTGTGATCTGTCATAACACCTTGTGGTGTGGAAACAATTGCGATACCAAGTCCGTTTAACACGCGTGGCATCTTGGCAGATCCTGAATATACACGACGTCCAGGTTTGGACACCACGGATATTTCCTGGATTGCACCATTTCCACCGACATACTTCAATGTGACGACCAAATTAGAACGATGTTCGTCAATTTCTTGTTTCTGAAAATCTTCGATGAAACCTTCGTCCTTCAGTACAGTCAAAACTGCGGCACGCAATTTGCTGTTTGGAACGGTTACTGTTTCTTTACCCGCGTTTTGACCGTTACGAATGCGGGCAACCATATCCCCAATCGGGTGTGATAATGACATCTTTTACTCCTCTTTTGATGCGGACCATTCCGCGCCAATTAAACCGACTGCATTGTCCACAATCGGCAGTTTCTTTTACCAACTTGACTTGCGAACACCTGGCAATTTGCCTTCGGATGCCTGGGTTCTGACCTGTTGACGGCAAAGGCCGAACATACGGGAATACCCACGCGCACGTCCAGTGATAGAACAACGATTACGCAAACGTGTTGGATTAGAATTGCGTGGCAACTTTGCACGTTTCAGCATCGCTTCCTTACGTTCTTCGGGCGTAGAATTTACAGACATTTTTTCGTCCAACGCCGCCCATTTTTTGGCGTATTTCGCAACTAACTTTTCACGTCTTTTCTGTTTGTTTATTAACGCTAATTTAGCCATGTTTTGTCCCTTTATTATTTCAATACTAACGGCAGGCCGATTTTTGTCAGCAATGCACGTGCTTCGTCATCTGTCTTTGCGGTTGTGGCAATTACAATATCCATACCGCGGATAGAATCAATTTTATCAATTGATATTTCTGGGAATATCAAATGTTCTTTGATACCGAACGCATAGTTTCCACGACCATCAAATTTTGATTTGGACAGTCCACGGAAATCCTTAACACGCGGCAACGCAACCGTAATCAGTTTATCCAAGAAATCATACATACGTTTACCACGCAATGTAACCTTGGTACCAATGGCCTGGCCTTCGCGCAAACGATACGTTGCAATAGATTTCTTTGCATGTGTAACGATTGGTTTCTGGGCCGCAATTGCTGTCAAATCTGTGACTGCTGCATCCAACTTCTTTTTATCAGCTACCGCTTCGCCGACACCCATATTCAAAACAATCTTGGACAGTTTTGGAACCGCCAACGCATTTTTGTATCCGAATTCTTTGACCAATTCAGGTACAATTTCTTTTTCATAAATTTCACGCAATCTGCTTTGCATTTTTTTATCCTTTTATTTCCCGTAACAGCGGGAGAGTTTTTTTACAATTCGACCCCAGATTTTTTCGCCACGCGAACTTTCTTGCCATCTGCAATCTTGTATCCAACGCGTGTTGGTTTCTTTGTCTTTGGATCAACCAACGCAACATTAGACACATGAATTGGTGCTTCGCGGTCAACAATATGACCTGGCTGTTCACGTGTTGGTTTTACATGCCATTTGTGACGATTCACACCGGCAACCACGACTCTGGATTCTGCTGGGCGCGCCTCAAGCACTTTACCTTTGACGCCTTTGTATTTTCCCGAAATTACTACGACTTCATCGTCTTTTTTAATTTTCATTTTCCACGCCTTTTATTTCGTAATTATTATAATACTTCCGGTGCCAAAGAAACAATCTTTTGAACATCATATTTGCGACGT
This sequence comes from Alphaproteobacteria bacterium, assembly GCA_017618595.1. Lineage (GTDB taxonomy): Bacteria > Pseudomonadota > Alphaproteobacteria > Rs-D84 > Rs-D84 > Enterousia. Next base: position 3,037 of record JAFZTZ010000107.1, on the reverse strand, counting down.
ACTTCACGCGCGATTGGCCCAAAGATACGTGTTCCAATTGGTTCAAAGTTGTTCTTGTTAATCAGAACGACCGCATTGTCGTCAAAGCGAATAATAGAACCATCCGGACGTTTAATTGGGAATTTTGTCCGAACAATAATCGCGCGTTGTACCGTTCCTTTTTGAACCTTACCACGTGGAATCGCTTCTTTGATGGCGACAACAATTTTATCACCAACGGTGGCATAACGGCGATGTGAACCGCCCAAAACCTTGATGCACATTGCTTTACGTGCACCACTGTTATCTGCAACCGTCATAACCGTTTCATTTTGAATCATAATCCTATCCTCATCCTGCATCCAGGGCTGTTCCCCAAATGCTTTGTTATGGAACCCGACTGACACACTCGTCCAAAGACCAATGTGCCCTCAAAGGCCCCTGGGTTGATTTACTCGTTTATTTCAACATCGTTGTCTTTTGATACCCCAACCAATCCCTTGACAACCCAAGTTTTTGTTTTGGATATCGGACGATGTTCCTCTATTGCCACGATGTCGCCAACTTTATATTTGTTTTCTTCATCGTGCGCCTTGTACTTTTTATTATGCTTCACGAATTTTCCATACAGCGGATGACGAAAGCGGCGTTCTACTTCGACAACAACCGTTTTATCATTTGCAGTACTTCTAACCGTTCCTTGCAGTATACGTCTTGGCATAACATTATCCCTTATATACTTTTTTGTTTACTTTTGCCTAACCTGGTATATGATAACCAATTTTTTGGAAATCTCAACCAAAAAAGGCACTTTTTTAGTCCGCAGCGTTCAATGCCGTTTTAACACGAGCAATCTCACGACGGGTTTTGCGCAATACGTGTGTCTTTGGCAATTGACCCGCGGCAAGTTGAAAACGTTGATTCATTTGTGTTTTCTTTAAATCAACCAACTTGCTCTGCAATTCTTCTTTCTTTAAAGATTCTTTTTTATTTGCCATCTTTTATACCTTTTATCGTCCAAAATTAGTTAACTTTACGTTCAACAATTTTTGTCTTGACCGGCAATTTGGCGGCAGCCAATGCGAATGCTTCCATTGCGACATCTGGTTTAACACCGTCCAATTCAAACATGATACGACCCGGTTTTACACGACAAATCCAGTATTCAACGGCACCCTTACCTTTACCCATACGAACCTGAGCAGGTTTAACGGTAACAGGAACATCCGGAAATACACGAATCCAAAGTTTACCCATACGTCTCATACGACGTGTAATTGCACGACGGGCGGCTTCTATCTGACGGGCCGTAATACGTTCTGGTGACATGGCCTTAAGACCAAAAGAACCGAACGCCAATTCACTGCCACCTTTGGCGACGCCGTGAATACGACCTTTGTGCTGTTTGCGAAATTTCGTCTTATTTGGCATTAACATGATACAACCTCAACTTTATTTTCTTTTGTCGCTTGTTCCGGCATATTCGGTTGGACGTGCCATTTCCGATGCCCATTTTTCTTTGTTCACGACATCCCCGGTGTAAATCCAAACTTTCACACCAACGACACCGTATGTGGTCTTCGCCTGAACCGCGGCGTAATCAATATCCGCACGCAATGTATGCAATGGGATACGACCTTCACGAATTTGTTCGCTACGCGCAATTTCTGCACCGTTCAAACGGCCCGAGCACATAACTTTAACACCCTGCGCACCGGCTTTCTGTGCATTTTGAATTGCTTTTTTCATTGCACGTTTGTATGAAACACGACCTTCGATCTGTTGCGCGATACCTTGTGCAACCAATTGCGCGTTCAAATCAGGACGACGTACTTCATAGATGTTAACGACAACCTGATCGTTTTTAACCAATCTTTTGATTTCGTTACGCAACGCTTCGATATCGGCACCATTTTTACCGATAATCATACCTGGACGCGATGTATGAACAGTAATCACGACCTTTTTTGCAATACGGTCAATAACTGTCTTTGCGACACCAGCCTTTTTCAGTTTCTTTTCAATGAACTTGCGAATCATATTATCTTCCGCAAGACATGCCGCATAGTGTTTTTTATCAACAATCCAACGTGAATCTGGAACTTTGTTGATAGACAAACGCTGTGCAATTGGCGATACTTTCTGTCCCATTTTTTTTCCTTACTGTTTGTGCGTGGTGTTCTTGAAACCTGTTACGGTTTTATTCAGGGTTGCCCCATACCACCAGACACTTGTTTATTTTGCTTCTTTTGTCTTTTTCTTTTCTGTTTTTCTTTCTTTGGTGCTGCACCAGATTCCAAAACAATTGTCAAATTCGAGAACGGTTTCAGAATTGGACGTGCACTGCCACGTGGTCCCGGCATAATACGTTTCATTGTTAACGCTTTGCCACACCAAATTTCTTTGACGAACAATGTTTCAACCGCCAAGTTTTTGTTGTGTTCCGCATTAGCAATTGCCGACAGCAAAGTTTTCAAAACTTCGCCTGCAACACGCTTTTTTGAAAATTTCAAGACATCAACTGCACGATCAACCGGCAAACCACGAATCATTGCGCAGACCAGGTTTAATTTCTGGGTGCTGATGCGTATCATTTTGTTGAACGCACGAACTTGATTATCTTTGATTCCATATCTTGTCATAATCTAACGCCTTTACTTTAATTATTTACCTGCCGCCGCTTTTTTATTCGCAGCATGTCCTTTGAACGTACGTGTTGGTGCGAATTCACCAAGTTTATGACCGACCATATCTTCAACGATAGAAACCGGAATAAACTTATTACCATTGTGAACTTCAAATGTCAGACCAACCATTGGGGGAACAATTGTGCTGCCCCGGGACCAAGTTTTAATTGGCTTGTGGTCGTCTTTTTCATTCGCCACCGCTACCTTTTTCAAGATAGATGGATGTACATATGGACCTTTCCAAACTGAACGAGACATATAATAACTCCTAACCTATTTTATTTTTTCTTTGCCAAATGTCTGCTACGAATAATCATCTTGGCTGTGCGTTTATTTCTGCGGGTACGATATCCCTTGGCTGGAATACCAGT
>JAFZTZ010000106.1 GCA_017618595.1 Alphaproteobacteria bacterium | reverse complement strand
TGGAGCCCCGTGATTTTCTTTTCGGAAACCAAGATTGCCGCGCCATCCAATTCCGCCAACATTTTTTCGCTGTTGCTGACAAAGTATGGGGACATAAATCCTTGGTCGAATTGCATACCTTCGACAACATCGATTTCGGTGTCCAAACCTTTGGCTTCTTCGACGGTGATAACACCTTCTTGGCCGACTTTTTCCATTGCGTCCGCAATTTTTTTACCAATGTCCGAATCGCCATTTGCAGAAATAGTCGCAACCTGGGCAATTTCAGAACTGTTTTTAACCGGGCGTGCATGTGATTCAATATCTGCGACAACTGCATTCGTTGCCAATTCAATTCCGCGTTTGATGTCCATTGGGTTCATACCCGCGGCAATAACGCGGCGACCTTCGCGGACAATTTTCTGGGCCAATACCGTTGCGGTTGTTGTTCCGTCACCGGCATCATCGCCCGCCTTTTTTGCGACTTCTTGAATCATGCGTGCGCCAATGTTTTCGGTTGGATCTTTCAAAGACACCGCCTTGGCCACGGTAACACCGTCCTTGGTTGCGACCGGTGCACCATATGATTTATCGATAACAACTGTGCGACCCTTTGGTCCCATAGTGATTTTTACGGCGTTTGCCAATTTATCAACACCCGCCGCCAATTTATCTGTATCAAATAAAATTTCTTTTGCCATAATCTATACCTCTTTTATTTATATGCGTACCGTTCTTCAGGCAGAATACCCAAAATATCAGATTCTTTGATAAGAACGTATTCCGCACCGTCAATTTTAACTTCGTTCGCCGATGCCGCCCATTTTGCAAACAGGACTGTATCGCCCGCCTTGACCGTCATTGGCACGCGTGCGCCGTTTTCAAATGCACCGTCGCCCGTGGCAATAACGCGGCCACGTGATGGCTTTTCCTTGGCCGTATCGGGAATGATGATTCCACCGGCGGTTTTGTTTTCTTCTTCGATTCTTTGGATTAAAACATAGTTATTTAATGGTTTAAACATAATAACTCCTTTTATATACATATACTATGCCGTTGATGGAAATATAATACTAAAAATAACGATTTCAAGTGGGGAATGTTTGCAAACATCGCGAAAATATGATATAATTATCGCGTTATTAATAAGGGGGAAATTTCAATGAAGAAGGGTCCATACGATTATTTGCGTGATTATAGTTATCCATTTGTGCGGGACGCGCTATTTGTTTTGGTTAACGATGTCTTTGATGGCGATGACCGATTGAACGAGAATATGGATTTGCGTGGGTGGGCTGTTTTATACCCGCGCAGCGAGGAAGACGCGGAATTATTAAAGAGCGTTCTATCAAATCACGACGTGAAATTTGAAGAGTATGGTGATGCAGTAAAATTCAAATATGGTCAAAGCAGCCGAATAGATGATACCGTTCGTCAAATGGCTAATGATTTGAGCCTTAGAACTGCAAATGAGATTCTTATTAAAGCCAAAGAGAATGTAAAAACGGGGGGACCGCGTCATAAACCAGATGTGGTGGATAAACAGAAAGCCCTGAATCAGTTAAAAGATATGATAACAAATGTAGACGAAGTTCGTTCCGGCGATACCCATCGTGGATATTTCTATTTGTATTTCCCCGCTGACAAAATTGATTTGGCGGACGAATTATTGCAGAAATTGGATATATATGCCGAGAAGCATGTTAGCCATCGTGATGGGAAAGAAACAATGGTTCTGCGTTATCCAGCAACCATGGTGCCGGGGTATTTTTCTGAGGTTTATGGCGAATTGCAAGATGCGTTGCATGCGCGCAAGGCAAAAGGCGATTTTGAACAGGGGATCGACGAAGTTGATGATAGAGAAGCCGCAAGAAATCGTGAAGAACTTGAATTACGCAGACAAGAAGCGTTTGCCAAGTTAGCGACAATTGTACAGGCGGTTAGACGTGCCAAATATGAAGATGTAGATATCCAATATTACTATTTCTATTTGCCATTTAAGGACATAGAAGAAGCAAAACAGTTGATGCAGGAATATGTTGGAATTGCACCAGAGATGCACGTCAGTCATGCAGGTGGTGTACAGGCAACAGTTCTGCGTTATGAAATAGATAAAGAATCAAGTTTTATGGATAGAATTGAGTTACTTAAAAAAGACCTGAATGCAGCCATAAAAAAACGGCAAGCCGTTGAAAAGTTGAAGAAAATGATTATACATGTTGGTACAGGTTATGATGATCAAGTTGGGGGTAAGTGCTTGCACTTTTTCCTTGGGGATGATGCGGATGACGAACTTTGTGCCAAGGCCCAGGCATTGTTTGCAGAATGTGGCATGCAAGTTAAGATACGCCCAACGTTCAGAATGCCCATAAAAGGGCCTGGAATATTTGGAAGGACAAAACCACGCAAGAGTTTAATTTATCCGGTAGATAAGATAACATCAGAGGATATGAAAGTTATAGTGGACATAATGGGCGCCTATCCAAACGGTTTGGGTGCAAATCAACTTAAAGGTGATGGTCGTAGCAATAGATAATTTTATTTGCATAATGTATCGTTTTTGATAAAATCCCCTTTGTTTAGAAAAAGGGGATTTTTTATGTACGATTCAAATAATGTATTTGCGAAAATAATTCGTGGCGAAATTCCGTCGAAGAAAGTTTGTGAAAACGAATATGCAATGTCTTTCTATGATGTAAATCCAATGTGCGAAAAGCATGTGTTAATTGTTCCGCGCGGGGAATACGAAAATATTCTTGATTTTGCGCGGCATGCAACGGCCGCAGAACAGGCGGGGTTCTGGGATTGTTTTGCCAAAACCGCCGAGGCATTGGGCGTAGATGGGGAATTTAATGTTTTTGCAAATGCGGGGTTGTCCGCACCGCTGTTTAATCAAAGCGTCTTTCATTTCCACCTGCATTTAATTGCCGGTAAAAAGACGTCGGCGTGCATAGATCTGATGAAGGAAATGATATGCGAAAAATAAATCTGCGCGTTATTCCGCGTGCGCGTCAAAATAAAATAGATATAGATGATTCCGGAATATATCGCGTGCATATAACCGCCGCACCTGTCGATGGTGCGGCAAATGCCGCAGTTATCAAAATGATGGCCGAATATTTCAAGATTCCAAAATCGCAAATAAAAATCATCCGTGGTGAAACATCACGCGATAAAATTATCGAAATTCCCGAATAATTTAATGTTCGTAGTGTATAATCTGCTGGAACAATTCGTCAGGTGTGTCGGCCACGTGCACGTGGTAATCGTCGACACTTTCAATGAATCCGTTGTCCTGCATTGTTAAAAACATATGCGAAAACGATTCCCAAAATTTGCCTGTATTCATAAAGAACAATGGTTTGCGTGATTCGCCGATTTGTTGCATGGTTAAAATATCGGTGAATTCGTTTAATGTTCCAATGCCCCCCGGCAAGATAATAAATCCATCGGACAGTTCGTACATACGCTGTTTCCGTTCATTGACGCCAGTTACAACTTCTACTTCTATTTCTTCGTGGGCCGGTTCTTGCTTTGCAACAACGCTGTGTGTGGTTACACCCAAAATTACGCCACCATTGCGCAGGGCCGATGTTGCCGTTGCGCCCATAAGGCCGACATTTCCGCCACCAAATATCATACGAATTTTATTGCGCGCCAATAATTCACCTACGCGTACCGCATCACGTTCAAATTGCGGATTTGTCCCAAATTCGTGTCCGCAATATACCGCCAAAGAATTTAATTTATGTGTCATATATTTTCCTTTATTTTTCAGAATTATAGCATAAAATAAGATGGTTATGAACAAAAACTTTGTTGATTTTATGGCAAACTATCGCGGTCAAAAAATGGCCGTTGGGGTTAGTGGCGGTGTTGATTCTGTGGCGCTGTTGCATTGGTTGGTGGAAATGGGTATGGATGTGGTGTGTCTGCATGTGAATCATTG
>JAFZTZ010000105.1 GCA_017618595.1 Alphaproteobacteria bacterium | reverse complement strand
CCGCCCAAACGGGCGGTTAATTATTTCTTGGCGTATTTTGATTTATATTCATCACGCAACGATGTGTCTTCGAAATATTCCAATCCCATCGCACGACGAACACGTTTCAATGTTTCCGCCGCAACGGCGCGGGCTTTGATACTGCCCTGTTGCAACATATCATAAACATAATCTATGTTTTGTTCGTATTGTTTGCGACGTTCACGTATTGGTCCCAATTCGCTTTGCAACACTTCGTTAAGGAATTTTTTAACCGTGCCATCGCCCAAACCACCACGCGTATAATGCGCCGCCATTTCATCCAGATTTTTATATTGTGGTAAAAATGCCGCAAAATGTTCCGGTTTGGCAAATGCCGCCAGGTATATGAATGGGACATTACCTTCCAAATGTCCGGGATCTTCAATACGCAAATGCTGGGGGTCGGTGAACATATTCATAATTTTCTTTTTCACAACATCTGATTCATCGGCAAGGTAAATTGCATTTCCTAATGATTTCCCCATCTTTTCGGCGCCGTCAATTCCCGGCAGTCGACGGCATACACCTTCGGCTGCAAAGATTCCATTTGGTTCCACCAAAACATCACCATAAATTGAATTAAACGCACGCACAATTTCACGCGCCTGTTCCAACAATGGTTCTTGGTCTTCGCCACATGGAACATATTTTGCATTGAATGCGGTTATATCGGCCGCCTGGCTGATAGGATACGTCATAAACCCGGTTGGGATACCACCATCAAAGTTCTTTTCTTTGATTTCTGTTTTGATTGTCGGATTGCGTTGCAAGCGGCCCAATGTAACCAAATTCATATAATAGAACGTCAGTTCTGTTAATTCAGGAATCTGGGACTGAACAAAAATCGTGTTCTTGTTCGGGTCAATACCAACCGCCAGATAATCCAGGGCAACCTCTATCAAATTCTGACGAATTTTTTCAGGATTACGCGCGTTGTCGGTCAATGCCTGGCAATCAGCAATGAAAATATACTGGTCATAACGGGGGTCATCCTGTAATTTAATGCGGCTGCGCAAACTGCCCACGTAATGCCCAATGTGCAAACGCCCCGTCGGACGATCGCCGGTTAATAGTACTTCTTTTTTGTTTTCCATTTTTAAATCCTTATGCTTTTTTATGGTAATTATTGTTTAGTTTCTTTTTCGTATAATAATTACCGGCGCCATCGTTCATAAAACGGCGATTTCATAAAATCATTAAAAGCATAACTTTGTTCAATCATTGTTTTAATACCTAAATCGTCTGCATTATAGAGATTTTTTGCAAAATTGTCAAGCAAACCGCCCCAGGTTTCTTCAACATGGGGCGGCATTTTTGGATCAAATGACAACAGGTATTATTTATGTTTTTGTCTGTACACATAGATTTTGCGTGCTGCAAATCCCATTGTACCAAGCGCCAATACCCCGGCGGCAAAGTTTTTAGCATTGTTTTGTCTTTTTTGACTTTGTTGCTGTTCAACATCGTCTAATGCTTGTTGGCACATAATGCGTTGGCTATCATCTGTGGCCATATCTACGGCAACTTTTAGATACTTAATTGCATCGCTATAGTTATCCAACGCAGCATAAGTTATACCAATGTTATAGCATGCCGCGCTGCGCTGTTTACTGTTGTTTGCCGTTGTTAACGCGCATTTAGCCGCCGTCAAAGCATTTTCATAATCACCATTTTGATATGCGATATACGCGGTATCATTTTGTGCATCGGCAAAATCGATAGTGTCATTTGGCACTTCTACGATACGCGCACGCCCATTAGATACGTCGTTCCAAATAGAATCTGGCACAATATCTTTGACAAATTGGCATACAACCTTTCTTGTTTTTTTCACTGGCGACAATGCAATTGTCACATGCTCGGTTCTTGGTGCCTTTGCAATTTCCAGATTTTGTTGCAGATTATCAAAATTCCATATTCCGCAATTATCTGAATCTTTTTTGATATTCTTGACATTATTTGTCCGGCCGGCAGTTTTGCATTGCAATATATCAGATTGCCACAATGTATAACACCCATCGGCACGCACATCCAGTAAATCAGAAAATTCCATTTTTCCGCATACCATCGCCGCAAAGAAATAACAACGTTTCAAAACGCCTGGATCTTTGCGATATAATGTCAGCCATTTTACCAAATCTTCCCCTTTGGCCCCATTATTTAATTCTCTTAAGAATGAAGATTTTCTAAATTGTGTTGGTCCAATACAATATTGAATGACACAAGCCGTCAACAAAGTATTTTCATCCAATGGAACTTTTACATCGTTACGGATACTTTTTAAACAGGAAAAAGTAAGATATCTATCAATATCAACATTTGCGTTATCCATTGTGCATGCTTCCCCAGCACGAACGTCGCGGCCTTTTCCCTTTTCATTGTAAACAACGGTTACACCACTACCCCTGGCCCATTTTCCACAATAATATGTAAAATCATAGCAATTTTCGACAAATACTAATGAAAACTTGATTTTGCGGCGCATAGATTCAAATAATGCGATATTACCGTATGGATCATTTGTAATTTCTGGGGTCACAGGATTTACCACAGTATCCACGACAACATCGGTTGTTGGCTGATCAGACGCATTTGTATTATCTTGTGTCTTATCATTTCCTAAACACCCCATGGTCCCTGTAGCCAATCCACAGAACATAAGCCCTTTCAATAATAAATGTCTAAGTTTTGCATCCACGATTAGTCCTTTTGTTTCTTATACCTAAGATATAGCACAAAATATTGTATTGTCAATTATTTTTACAAAATTTTAATAAAAATCCCCTGCCCCGCATTTTCAAATAAATTTTAGGTCAATTGGGCTTTTTGTGGTATAATTGGGTAAAGGTTGTATCGAATGTCAACAGAAGTTTTTACCCAGGCCGCCAAAGTACAAGGCATTATTAACCGCATCAGAACCCAAGAGGCCGTTTTCCAAGGGGGGCATTGGTCGTCTGCGGAAAATTTTGAACGCGAATTGCGCAAGGATGGTTTTGTGCCACCCATTCCAATATCGCATAAGTATAAATTTCCAGATAATCTGCCCGAAAAAGAATGCGAAAATATGGCAATGTGGTTGAATTACATCATATTTTTCAACCCCATGCGTATTTATGATACGAAAAAGTACGTTGATATGATGACCAATGGCACAAGTATGACCGATGCCGAAAAGCAAGCATGGTATGACAAACAAATGCAGGTTACAGGCGAAATGACAGATTCTGACAAAGAACACATTGTAATGTTTTTTGAAAAAGCCCAGAAACATGCGCTATCAGATTTTGCAAAACTGGCGCGAAACCTGAAAAAATTAAACCCGGAAATTGCGGACATCGAAATAGACGAGAACTCTGTGGGTGATTTATTTGACCTGGTAATTGGTATGACATCGCGGTTTCATCCCGATGATATCAAATATTATAT
>JAFZTZ010000104.1 GCA_017618595.1 Alphaproteobacteria bacterium | reverse complement strand
TCAAACTGTGGCAAGACCGCGGTTGGTTGGTCCAAGACGACAAAGAAATGTATTATATCTATGCGCAAACAATGGACGGTCGCACACAGTATGGTTTGGTTGCGGCGGCAAATGTTGACGATTATATGAGTGGCAAAATTAAAAAGCACGAATTGACACGCAAAGACAAAGAAGACGATCGTATGATTCACGTCCGCATTCAAAATGCGAACATTGAACCGGTGTTCTTTGCATATCCAGACGTTGAAGAGATGAACGAAATCGTTGAAAACTTTGTTAAAAATAACGAGCCAGAATATGACTTTGTTGCCGCCGATGGTTTCGGTCATAAATTCTGGGCGATTCGTGATGACGCGATTAACGCACGCATTACCGAAATATTCAAAAACATTCCGGCAATGTATGTTGCCGACGGTCACCATCGCACCGCGGCAGCGGCACGTGTTGGCGCCGAAAAACGCGAACAAAATCCAAATCACACCGGAAATGAAGAATACAATTATTTCTTGGCGGTGATTTTCCCAGAAAGTCAATTGAAAGTTATCGACTATAACCGCGTTGTCAAAGATTTGAACGGTTTGACACCGGAACAATTCATTGCGGAATTGGAAAAATCTTTTGATGTGGTGGAAATGGGAACAGAAATTTATAAACCAACCAAGTTGCATAACTTTGGAATGTATTTGAACGGCAAATGGTATTCATTGACCGCAAAGCCGGGCACATACAACGACAACGATCCTATCGGCGTTTTGGATGTAACGGTTCTGTCCAATTTGGTATTTGATAAAATATTAAACCTTGGCGACCTGCGCACCAGCAAACGTATCGACTTCGTCGGCGGTATCCGCGGACTTGGCGAATTACAGAAACGCGTGGATAGTGGTGAAATGGTTGCGGCATTTGCGCTGTATCCGGTGACAATGCGTCAAATCATTGACATTGCGGATACCGGCAACATTATGCCACCAAAGACAACATGGTTTGAACCAAAACTGCGCAGCGGTTTGGTAATTCACAAATTGTCATAAAAATAAAAAAACGCCTTCGGGCGTTTTTTTTATTACCATAACTAATTTTATTTTGAATTTTCTTTTGGCTTTGGCGTATGCGCACGGGTATATTTCGCCAAAACATCTTGGAATTTTCTGCTGTCTTGGTGAACCGCCATCACATCTTGCATAAACTTTTGTTCACGATCCGGCACACGCAAAACCAGCGATTTATAATTTTTACTTCTATGTGGGCGCAATATTACACCGTTTGCACGAAACAAACGTGTTATTTTCACCAAATGCCGTGGATCTGTACTTGACGGAATGATATAGTAAAACCATTTACCGCGACGATTATGCAAATTTTTTATTTCAAAAACCAAATTGGCCGCATTTAAAACATCATCGGCACGTGGCTCCCATTTTGGAAACCAACCTGTTTTCGCCAAAAAATATTTTGCCAAACCCATAATTACACCCCTGTTAAACAAACAGCCCAATGTTTACATAGAAACAATTACAAGTCAAGGATATTAAATTCCAATAGAATGCGACATCTTCATCATGAATATGGATTCATTTCCAAATTCTTTGATGTTATTTGGATTTATACGATATATAAACCCGATCGCACCATCGGTGAATGGTCCAAAGTTATGACGATATGTTGCATCCAGGCGAACCTCACGCGATGACGGCGCCAAATCAATATGCTTGGTTCCGTAATCGGTCATTTCCAAATCGTATCCACCCGTATCCACATCAACAATTGCGTAATTCGCATGGTCATATTTTATGTCGCCCTTGGTAACCGCCAACGGTAACGACACACCCAAATTGATATTGCCGATATCCGCACCCAACGCAAACGCATTTGAATTTAATTCGGTCATATCAATAATCGCATTTGCCGCCATGTTCGGTGTGGTCTGTGCAAATGTTGCACGCGCACGCAGTTTGAACATATCACTACATTTCCATGACGCGTCCACATCGATATATTTTGTATCTGCATCCCCGATGCCCAACAGACCCGTCGCATATGCACCCAGTATCGTGTTATTTTCATGCGCCGAACCAATTGCCGTTTTGAATCCTAAACTTTCGCCGTTCCAACCAAATTCTGACTGGGCCCCGGAAATAGTTCCCAAACGCAACGGTTCAATTACCGATGAAATCGTTGGGTCATTTTCCAATAAACCTTCGTCGGTTATCGCACCCGAAAACGCGCGCGCACCGAATGTCCACGACCCATGCTTGTAATCAACACCGGTTGTTGTCGCATTTGATGCCAACGATAATATTGGATTTGCAAGACCTGTAAAGCGTGATTCATTGTCGGTTAAATAATGCTGATAATCGGCAGACATTTTCCAATTACCCAACGAATATCCAACGCGCATATTATCCAAACCGCCCATATTATCATTATACGCACGCGCCGAACGTGATAACGCAAATGACATATTGCCAATATTCATTGTGTTTTCATTATTATCACGAACGCGCAAATCACCCAACACATCGCCCATATACAGCGCGCTGCGCGTATTCGTACCCAATGACAAATTGCTTTCCCATACGCGTGGCAGGCGCATCGAACCATCGACACTTTCCAAAACATCGTATGCCGCGGTGTTTATCGCCGCACGTCCCAAATTCAACGCAGATGAAGAACGGAAATTGGTATTCGTCGCCGCGCGCCAATATGCATTACCCGACGAAGAAACGATTTTACCATTGCTATAGAAATATACGTTCGTTCCCGGTGTTGTCGCACGTTCAAGGTTTATAACACCATAACCATAAACCTGTTTAAATATATCAAGATAGTTCGCATTATTTGTGTTATTTAATATATATTGGTATTCGGTCGGCATTTCATACATAGATTGCAGGTGCGCGATTAATGCGGCCTCGCTTAATTGCGTTCCCGATGACAAACGATGCAGATACGGACCATCCGCTGTCAACGCCAACAATGTAAATATTTGTTGCGGTGTCATATAGTAAAATGCCGAACGCAACACGCCCGCCGCACCGGCCGCCGCAGATACCGCCATTTCATCGGTTATGCCCGCCGCCGCGAAACACCATGGATCCATGGTCCCGGTTCCCGTTCCGGCAACGCCGCACATACGCGATTTATAATATTCCGGGAAACCATCAACATTTGTTGTCCATTGTGCCAGGGTATATCTGTTCGCATTCGTATCGGCATTGGCCGCAATGGTGGATGTGTTTGCGGTGCTGGCCCCGACCGCAACAACCGACATAAACAGGTGTTCCAAATTGCTGTACACCAACGGTGCCGCATTTTCAAATGTTGCATCTTGGACCGCATCGGCATACAATGCGCCGGTTTGCTGAACCGATGCACCGGTTGAAAAGATAGTTAACGGCTGATACGACGACCCCAACCCATTAAAGAACGCCTGGGCATTCGTGCTGGGCAATAAAGTATTATCTGTTGATTCCCCGCCGTATGTTCCTTCGACAAAACTCAAGAAATATGCTTGGGACAAATTACTTGCCAACACATCTTGGATGGTATGCGCCGAACGGCTGTGCAATGGTTCAATCACATCGGCATTTGCGATAATATCAACACGCGAACGACCACCCGATGCAATATCCCCGACATATGAACGCGCCGCCGCATCGCGCAACGCAGTATAATTATAATAATCTATACCTGTATCTGAAACCTGTTTGGCAATACGCAAAACACCCGAACTGGCCACATATGCGGCATCCGCCATTCCATCACCATCAAAGTCAACATAATATAACCCGCCGGTCAAATACCCATAATAATACTTTGTGTTTCCATCTTCTTCGTATGACCAAACCACACTTTTTGTAGAATCCATCAATTCTGATGAAATTATCGCCGCGATCGTTGCCGTAACACCGGTACTGGTAAATGTCATCGTATCGCCAACATCAATATCATCCCCTGCCATACTATACGAACCGGCGACCGAATTATCCGCATCAACCATCACTTTGCCGCCACCGGTACGATAAATTGTCATTTGACCATTTGGCATAAATCCCGCAAAATCGCCATACGGATTTGTTTCAAAATTTCCACCAACAATTTTGCCCAACAAATTATTATCACTTGTTGCCGATCCATTGTGTATTGCCGTTCCCGAATTTGATAAATCAAAATAAGACAACATTGTGCCATCTTC
>JAFZTZ010000103.1 GCA_017618595.1 Alphaproteobacteria bacterium | reverse complement strand
GATGGGTTTGTGCAATGATCCGCCGCCATGGATATGAACGGGATACAAACCAATAAAGATGCTATTATATATTTCTTCATTCAACGATATCTTTGCACAGTATTTTTTGCATTATTTTCCCATCGATTGATAAACGTTGTTATGTAACAAATGACCAAAAAAAACAAAAACCATACAATGCAGTGGTTGGTTTGATAAGCACATATGGGGGATGGTTAAGAAATAAACTAAATAAATCCACTTTTTGTACGGGAACCATAGCACGATGGGATCGCGGTTTTGTACATAAAGAAGCCCCAGATTCTAATTGGTATTTATTTACCGCCAAACATTGTACAGACCAAAATGGTGATGGTATTTCGGATAGAAATTTGCGTATTAAATTACAAGATGGGGATGAATATGATGTGACATTGGTCACGGCGGGGAATTATGATATAAACAAGGATAGTAATGTATCTGAGGATTGGGCGATATATAGTTTACCCGTTAATCCGTTCAAAGAATCTACAGATCCCTATGTAGAAAATGTATACAGAAATATGGTACAATATCACGGAAGAGAGGTTTCAACCCCAAATGATAAAATACCATGGATATACGCGGATTCTAATGCCACACGAGATAACAGACCCGTTCGTTTGATAGGATACGGCAGTTTAAAAATAATGAATGATAATGAAATAGCAGAATTTAAAGAGAAATATATAGCAGCGTTGGAAAAAGCCGGTGTAACCGATATGTCATATGAAAATACTGGTATAGAAAACGATAACGGAGTAGATTATTACCAAATGATACCTGCATCTCTTGTTTTTTCTCATTCATATGCGTCGAAGATTTTTGATGATGACCAATTAAAACTCTCAAGATGCTTTTTCCGTAACAATAATAATTTATGTCAGGGTTGGGGCGGAAATTCAGGTGGCCCAATGATCGATGATTCAAATAGACTGGTTAGCATAGTTACCCGTGGTGGTTACCATATAGGTGGGGATAATCACGCGCAAACAGGGGGTGTCATATATGATGAACATGATGGCACGTATGAGCAGAGTGATGTACCCGTTGGACATGTTTATCAATTAATGGGGAAATAAATATAATAAAAAACATCCAAATGGCTGAACATTTGGCAGTACATACTGTGCAATTCACGAACTGATGAAATCAAAAAATTATTACAGTTCGGTAAAAAAACTAAGGTGTTTTTACGAATTTTGTGATATAATTATCGCTGAATATTGAAAAGGAGAAGAATATGAAACTGCTATATATTTTGCCGATTTTGATTGGCTTAACTGCTTGTTCTGATGTAGGGACAGGTTTTTTCTGCGATGGTGCTGAAGAAGGTAGGCCAACAACGGATATAAAATTATATAAAAACTATGCAATAATATCTGTTGATGGAAAAGATATAAAATTGGAAAAGGAAAGCGTAAGAAACACCTTTATAACGTATTCAAATGCTGATTATAAATTAGATTTCTTTATACTGGATACCAAAAATATAGGAATTCCTGAAGATAAAAGTTGGATAGAGATGGATTTCAATTTAAATGACCATAAATGTTTCTGGCCAGAAGTCGAAGCCGACAACCCGCATCAACATTTACAAGCAAAAATGATAGATGAAAAGACACAAAAGGAATTAGAGATATTGTTTAAATAAATCGTTTTTTTATAAAACTTGAAACACCTGTGAAAAGTCAGGTGTTTTTTTATAAAAAAGTTCGAAAGTAACCAACATTGGTTCACTTTTGAATATAATATTTTCGAACTCGTATATGCATTAGAATTTTAACAAAAAACGCCACTTTTGTAGCGTTTGAAACATTTGGCAGTCCCAACGGGAATTGAACCCGTGTTACCGGAATGAGAATCCGATGTCCTAACCTCTAGACGATGGGACCAAAATATGCGATAATTCTAACGATTTTATTTTATTTTTCAATAACTTTTGTGTGTAGCAATTTATACCATAAAATTGAATCTTGGTCGGTATAGGTCGGTTCGTAATCGTTTTTGGCCAATAAACGTTTGGAACTTTGATTTTTTGGGGACGTGGTGGCACGAATAGATTGTACCGATTTCTTGCGTGCATAATTTTCTATTTGTTTTAATGCGTCTGATGCAAGATTTTTGTGCGTGTACGCAGAATCAAGAAACATCCAAATTTCCGAACTAATTGCCCCCGTTGATACAAAATCAAGGCCGATTATGCCCACAAATTTGCCGTTTTCGCGAATAATGAATTTTTTGTTATATGGCAAATCGCGCAATAATCGCGCCAATTTTTCCACCACAACGCCCGACAAAATGAATTTAAATCGTTCATAATTACTGGTGCGCGACCACCAAAAATACGGCGCAAGACGTTCTTGGTTATTTTTGGTCGCAGAATTAAATTCACGAAATTGTGGAATAATGCGCCGCAGGGAAAAATCTTCTAGTTCAATAGCCATAACGCGCAGAATTATAAAAAACTTACTTGCAATTGCAAGAAATATTAGCAATTATTAACAACGCGTTTATTTAGGAAGGTAATCATGAAATCGTCAGAAAAAAATACCAATGTAATGCCCAAAACTCTATTGGGATTTTATTTTAAAAAGTGTTTTCCGGGGCTGTATAAATACATCGTATTCTTTATGACGTTGCGGTTGCTGGACGGATTTGGCGCGGTTATATGGCCGTATGCGGAACGGTGGACGGTTGCGATGTTCGAAGGCGCACCGTTGGGCGATGCCATATACCAGCATGTTATGCCGACCATCTTTGTTCTGGTTGGTATCCAAATGGGATTTTCAACATTGAATATTATGCGCGACTATATGGCGTCTGTGCTGTGGCCGTATATGAGTCGCCGCGTTTCATCCGTATTGACCGATTATGTACATATGCAATCTATGTCGTTTTGGGTGAATCGTATGGCCGGTTCAATCAGTTCGAATATTCGTTTTTGTAATATTGGTGCCCGAACGATAATAAATGATATATGGACAATATGCATACGGTTGATAGCTATCGTTGTGAATTCTACTTTGTTATTTACGGTAAATGAATATATCGCATGGACGTTTTTATTTATGTTCGTGTTGCGTGCGGGTTTCGTATGGAAATTGCGCAAACCTATTAAAACATCGGCGGAAAATCGTGCATCTGCGGAATCTGAATTATCGGGAAAAATATTGGATGGGTTCGCAAATCAAACGGCGGTGCGGTTGTTTGCAGGCGAAACGTATGAACATGAATATCTTGAAACGCCACGTGAAAATCATGTGCGCGCCCAACGTCGTGCGGCGTTTTTTCAACGGTTGTCATGGGCGATACCAATGTATTTCTGGGATATCATGTTTGGGGCGATGTTAATTTTCTGTGCGTATCTGTTTGGACGCGGAATGATGAAAATTTCTGATGTGGTTTACAGCGTTTCGGTATATTACACGGTTATGGGCATGATAAGCAGCGTGATAAACGAAATTCCAAATGTCATAGATGGTGTATCGTCTGCAAACAAGGGATATAAAGAATTGTCTGTGCCATTGACGGTGGTGGATGCCGAAGATGCGGGCGAATTGGTGGTGCCGCATGGAAAAATAGAAATTAAAAAAGTATCGTTCAAATATAAAAATAAATATGTCCTGCGTGATTTGAATTTGACGATAAAGCCCGGCGAACGTGTTGGAATTGTTGGCCCATCAGGTGCGGGTAAAACAACGTTGGTAAATTTGCTGATGCGTTTTTATGATGTCAAAGGTGGCGCAATTTTAATAGACGGTCATGATATTCGGGATGTCAGTCAAAAATCATTGCGTGAAAATATATCATTTATTCCACAAGATCCGGTAATGTTTAACCGCACAATTCGTGAAAACATTGCATACGGTAATCCATCGGCCACAGATACCGAAATTCAGCGTGCGGCAAAAAGTGCATCGGCGCACGCGTTCGTGCTGTCCACCGAAAAGAAATACGATACATTGGTTGGTGACCGTGGAATAAAGATGTCGGGTGGTCAACGTCAACGCATTGCAATTGCACGCGCATTTTTAAAGAACGCGCCAATTTTGATATTGGACGAGGCCACATCCGCCCTGGACAGTGAAACCGAAGTTGCAATTCAAAAGTCTTTTGAAAAATTATCCAAGGACCGCACAACAATTGCAATTGCGCACCGTCTGTCCACATTGCGTAATATGGATAGAATAGTCGTTTTGGAAAAGGGAAAAATTATAGAATCTGGAACGCATAACGCGCTATTGCGACGTGGTGGTGAATATGCAAAACTTTGGAAAATGCAATCAGGTGGATTTTTGCAAGACGAAGTAAAAAAATAATTGACCCCGAAAGCGTTTTTTTATTAACATAAATTCTATGGAAATGAGAAAATTTTTATTTGTTTTACCGTTAATCTTTTCGTGCGCGGTTGCGAACGCGGCAAATTACCGTGCGGCATTGGTCGCCGATATGAATACTGGGCGTGTGTTGGTTGCAGAAAACGCAAAACAGCAAAATTATCCGGCCAGTTTGACCAAAATAATGACCCTGTATTTGACGTTTGATGCGTTGGAACATGGACGTTTGCATTTGGATGATTATTTAATCGTTTCAAATAGTGCTGCGTCGGCGGCACCGGTAAAATTGGGGCTGACCGCGGGAACAAAAATTCGTGTCGAAGATGCGATTATTGCGTTGGCGGTATATAGTGCGAATGATGTTGCACGTGTGTTGGCCGAAAATTTAAAGGGTGGCAAAGAGCAAACATTTGCATCGCTGATGACACGGGTCGCGCGTGAAATTGGATTATCACAAACAAACTTTGAAAATTCATCGGGCCTGCCAGATGATGATCATCTCTCAACGGCGCGTGATATTGCATTGCTGTCCATGGCGGTATATAAACATTTTCCGCAATATTGGAAATATTTTGGTATAAAAACTTGGACATATAACGGCAAAACATACAGTAATGGTAATCGGTTGTTGGAAACATACCCGGGATGCGATGGTATGAAAACGGGCTATACTAATAAATCAAAATATTCATTGGTTGCAACCGCATCGCGTGGGGGACATCATTTGATTTCGGTGGTATTGGGCGCAGAAACCAAAGATGTGCGTTCTGACGTGGCCGCAGATATGTTAAATCGCGGATTTGCAATGTTGGACAATGGTGCCCCGATGGTTGTAAAAAATACCCCAACGACCATTGTGCATTCTGAACCAGCACCGGCGACATCGCCAATTGTGCAAAAATATGCATCTGATGCGCCAAAATTCCAATATGCAACCGGTGGCGTCGGGGTCCAATTTGGTGCGTTTTCAACCACCGATGCGGCAAATTCTATGGTTGCACGTATTAAGGGAACGCTTGGCGCGGCCGCGCATGTTGAACCAACGGGAACGGGGTTGTATCGTGTGCGTGTAACAGGCCTTTCGGAATCGGCGGCCCAGAATTTAAAAAATCGTGGTATTGCCGCAGGAATAGATTGCTATGTATTTCATTAATTGCTACGATATGTGCAAATGAATCCGAAAATAGAAAAACTTATTAAACAATTTGCAAAATTGCCACGCGTTGGAAACCGTGCGGCACGCCGTATTGTGTTGGGTCTGTTGCAAGATAATACGGGACGTATCGAAAAATTGGTTGATGCATTGGTTGATGCAAATGAAAACATTTATCCATGCCCGATTTGCGGGGTGCTGACCGATAAGGATACCGATCGATGTGAATATTGTCGTGATATGGCGCGTGCAAATGGAATGCTGTGCATAGTGCGTGATTTGTCAGATGTTTGGGTGCTGGAGAAATCGGGCGTGTTTAATGGCCGTTATCATATATTGGGTGGTTTACTGTCGGGTGTTGCAGGGGTTACCCCGGATGATTTGAATATGGGAAATCTATCGGCGCGTATCGCAAATGAAAAAATAACAGAAATTATTTTTGCATTACCAAATACGGTCGAAGGAAAAACGACACAGCAATACATAATTTCAACACTTGCCGGGCCCAATGTTACGTTCAGCGAATTGGCATCGGGCATGCCATTGGGTGGCGATTTAGATTATATTGACGATGGGACACTTTCGTTGGCATTTGGGGGGCGGCGCGCATTATGACAGATTTAATTTCTTCTTTGCCACCGGTTTCCGAAATGATGCGTGCATCAGGTTTGGAACCAAAAAAACAATTCGGTCAGAATTTCTTGTTTGATTTGAATTTAACAGGTCGTATTGCACGCAGCGTTCCTGATATAGAAAAAACAACGGTTATAGAGGTCGGACCCGGTCCGGCCGGTCTGTCGCGTGCATTGTTGATGGCGGGCGCATCGCGTGTTATTGCAATTGAAAAAGATAAAACAACCGAACCAATTTTATCCCAGGTTGTTGCTGCATCAAATGGTTGTTTTAATGTTATTTATGATGACGCATTACGCGTAGATATGGCGAAATTGGCAGGTGGTGCATTTGCGATATGTTCAAATTTGCCATACAATGTTGGTACCGAATTATTGGTACGATGGTTGCACGATATTGCGTGTGGTGTGCCAATAAAATCTTTGACACTAATGTTTCAGCGCGAGGTTGCAGAACGAATTGTTGCACGTACAGGCGATGAACAATACGGGCGTTTGGCGGTATTGGTGTCATTGGTCGCAGACGCAAAAATATTATTTAATGTGCCATCTACTGCGGTTGTGCCACGGCCACGTGTGGAAAGCGCGGTTGTTCAAATTATTCCGAACGCAAACAAAATAAAAAATATTGGCGATATAAAAAATATAGAAAATCTAACCGCGCGTTTATTTGGTATGCGTCGCAAGATGATACGCGGAATAATGCGTGATGTAGAATGGGCAAATTTCGGACTTAGCGGGACCGAACGTGCCGAAGAAATATCCCCTGAAAAATTTTTAGAAATATCAAAAAAATTGGTTGCATAACCAATATAGATTTCTGCTATAATATCCATTGAGTTTATAGGGGAGAGAGAAATATGTCTATATCGGTGTTGATATTTTTCGCAATTGTTTTTGCATTGGTGTTCGTGTTGCGAATTGCGCGTGTTGGTGCATTGGTTGCTTTTCTATTGGCCGGTATACTGTCGGGACCATTTGTTTTAGATTTATTTCAGGTAAATGATACATGGACGTTCCTTGGCGATTTAGGCATATTGTTTTTGTGGTTTAATATTGGTTTGGAAATAAATATGAAACGTCTGTGGCAAATGCGGCGGACGATTTTTGGTTTCGGTGCGGCCCAGGTTTTAATGGTCGCGGTAATGTTGTTTCCAATTTTGGTCGGCATAACATCGTGGTCAATTATGGGGGTGATAACGGTATCGTTGTTGATGGCAATGTCCAGCACGTCCGAAGATATGCAATTATTGACCGACAGAAATCAATTAAATACTAATATGGGACATCAAACTTTTTCCATATTGTTGTTCCAAGATTTGTTATCCATACCGTTGCTTGCAATGTTGCCGGTTTTGGCGGGGCGTTCATTTAATTTGGGCGCGGCGGTTATCGATGTTTTTGTCACCACGGTAACATTGATTTTTGGTGTTGTTATTGTTGGTCGTTTCATATTAAATCCGTTGATAAAACGCGTGTCAAAATTAAGATCGCACGAGGCATTTTTGCTGGTCGTGATGTTGAACATTGTTCTGTGGGCGGTGATTATGGATTTATTGGGACTGCCGGCGGGATTGGGTGCGTTCTTGGCGGGTATGTTGATGTCTGAAACAATATACAGCCATCAAATACGTGCAGAAATAGGACCATACGCGTTATTGTTCCTGTCACTATTCTTTATATCATTGGGTATGGGATTAAATATCAATGTATTGTGGGATAATTGGTATATTGTTTTGTTGGGAATGCTTGGGTTGGTGTGTATTAAGTTTGTTGCGCTGTTTATGGTTGCACGTGTGCGCGATGTCGCGGTACATGATGCGCGCCTTATTGCATTGATGTTAAGCCAAGGCGGTGAATTCGCGCTGTTGATGTTCCAAACCATGAAGACCAGCGGAATATCTGCGGTTCCACCGGCGCACCAAGAAATATTAACGGCGGTAATAATCCTTTCAATTATATCGACGCCGTTCTTGTTGGCAATTCACGATAAAATCGGTCGTTCATCAAAATGGTTTGCAAAATCGCGCCAAAAACAACTTAATGCTGGCGCAGGCGCGGTTCAACCTGTTGTTATGATATGCGGTTTTGGACGTGTCGGTCAAATTATCGCCTATGTGTTGGGCGTGCGCAAAATCCCGTATGTCGCGCTGGACCTAAGTGTTAATGCGGTTATGTTGGGGCGTGAAAGTGGTTACAATGTATTTTATGGTGATAGCACAAATGCGTCGGTATTGCGTGAATTTGGATTTAATAATCGTCGGTTGCGTGCAGTTGTAATCGCGTTGGATAACAGCAATACCGCCCGTAATGCTGTTCTGACCGTCAAAAGCATCGCACCAAGGGCCAAGATTTTTGCGCGTGCGCGCAATTTGGCGGAATCACGTGTGCTGATTAAAGAAGGTGTCCAAGAAGTATGGCCAGAAACTATAGAATCATCGCTGATGTTGGCGCGTGGTGTATTGGGCCAATTGGGGATACCTGATGATGTGGTATTAAAACTGTTGGGCGAAATGCGTTCGGAAAATTATTCAGAATTGGATAATGCGTTAACCGATCAACATAATTAAAAAAACTGACCGAATGGTCGGTTTTTTTATTTATATATTTATTTCCAGAATTATTGTATAAATAAAAATTGACATCGTTTTTTTTGTGTAAATATGTTAAAAACCAAAGGATTTACCATGCAAAACGATACAGAAACTATAACCGCAACACCTGGCCGTCAGCAAGTCGAACAGGCACGCACCGCGCGCACACGCAGAAAATACCGCGAAGATACACGTAAAATGGTTGAACAGGGTTTTAACCTGCGCGATTATATGTCTGTTTATGGTATGTTTGAAAAACCAGATGCAGAAACCTATACCCAAATTTGCGAAGATTTTATAGATGCGGAAAATAACAATGTTGCATTTGTTGAACCGGTTAAATACAAAATCAACGAAGAACAATATTATCGTATTTATAAAACACCTTTATCAAATTACGGAACATTATTGACGTTGGTTGATCCCAAAGAACACAAGATTTCTAAAAAATTATATTATAAATTATGCATTATTGCGGTGTCGGCACGTGGACCGTATGTGGGCGGCCCATGGAACGGGGAACGCGGTGATGCATGGGGACATGAAATTGCGTGTGTGCGCCCAGAATATTTAGAGGCAGGTAAATATAAATATCTGTGCCAAATCGCATGCAAAACAAACGGCGCGGCATTGCGGAACATAGATTACAATAGATTAAAAACCGACCAAGAATTTGTAGATATATTTATGGTCGCGGCGCATAAGTTTGAACACCATGAATGCTATGGTATTACACCAGAACGAAATGGTTATTCGTTCGTTAATCCAATATTGTTGCGCTTGGTTGATATTTCGATGAATATTCCGTTTACGCTATATTATGGTTGTTTGGTTGCATATGCGCGCAAATATGGCATAGAAAAATTAGAACAGGCCATCGGGGCATATGATGAAAATGTGTTGTTCCATGTCAAAGCAGCATTGCTTGGTGGAAAAGAGAAAAAATAAACAAAAAAACAAAAAATAAAAATGCTCCGGTTGGGGCATTTTTAATTGCTTTTGTTTATGTATCTTGCTATATTTGACCAAGGTTCAATGGAGAAAAAATGATAAAGATATTAAAAACTCTGGCCGCAATATTTGGCATAGTTGCAATTGATCAAATTGTAAAATGGAAAGTGCTGTTTTTGTTGCTTCATCCGGAATCACCTGAATTTGTATGGGACGGAATATCGCCCGTTCAAATTAGTCACGTAACAAATTTCTTTAATATTTTGTTTACTTGGAATCCGGGAACCGCGTTTTCGTTCTTGCGCGATTTCGGGGTTGGTGCACCGTTGATAATGATTATTGCAACAGGGATAATAATCGCCCTTGTGGCGTATTATCTGTTCGCGCGTGCCAACAGTTATGAACGTGCGCCATTGATTTTGATACTTGGTGGGGCGCTTGGGAATTTTATAGATAGATTACGTTTTGGCGCGGTCGTTGATTTCTTGGATTTTCATGTTGGTGCATGGCATTGGCCGGTATTCAATGTCGCCGATGTGTTTATTACCGTTGGCGTATTGCTGTATATATTAAATTGGTGGGTGGCACGCCGTCGTTGTTTAAAGAATATAAAGGGGTAAATAATGGTTCAGTATCTTAACAATAATAATTCTGGTTTTGCGGCATGGAATGCGAACCGCAATGCGATGGGTGCAGACAAACCAAAATCAAAATTGGGTGGTTTTTTGTGGTGGATGATTTTATTCCTGGGAACATGGTGGTTACTAAGCATGTGGACCACACCAAACGATAAGCCCGCACCAACAGATTCTGATATTGCAATTGTTGCCACGGATAACATTGAATTGCCGGCACGTGAAATTAGTGGCGATAAAATTGTTGCCAATGTCCAAGGGTTGCGTGTATCAAAAGTATCTTTAAAGGCTTATGCGGCAACATCATCCAAAGATGATAGTGCGCGTGTAACATTACTGGCCAATGATACCGATTTTGCCGAGGTTGGTTTCACCGCAACTGGAACAACTGCGCCCGATGTAAAAACAAATTGGGCAGAACAAGATGGTAAAATGGTTTGGCGTAATGGCGATGGTGTTATTTTCACGCGTGATATTAAAATAGATGGTTATTTAATAAATGTTACCGATACAATTGAAAATAAAACAAATCGCGAATTAACATTTGCGCCGTATGCGCGTATTGTTCGCACCGGACATGAAAACGCAGCGGGTGTTTCCACGGGGGCGATAACAAATACTAATTCCAAGGTTCGATATAACGATTGGAACAGTTTGGATAAAAAATCATACGCATATTCTACGACAAATGGTTTCTTTGGTTTCGCAGATCAATATTGGCAAACGATTGCCGAAATAAAATCACCTGATCAAACGATGCGTGCCAAATCGGTTGGTGATAAATATGTCACCGATGGTACGGCGGCGGGTGTTGTTGTGATGCCTGGAAATACAGGTGTATTTACAACGACTATCTTTGCCGGCCCACGTGACCAAACAATATTGGATGCCGCCGCGACAAGTATGTCGGGCCTGAATAAAACGGTTGATTATGGATGGTTCTGGTTCTTTGCGCAACCATTACTTTGGATATTGAATATATTAAATTCAGTTGTGATGAATTATGGTGTTGCGATAATTTTATTAACAATATTATTGCGTTTGTTGATGTGGCCATTAACGCGTAAATCGTATGTGTCATCTATTCAAATGCAACGGATGCAGCCCGAAATGCAACGCATACAAAAACTGTATGCCAATGACAAGGCGCGTCTGCAATTAGAAATGATGAACCTGTATAAAACACACAAGACATCGCCAATGTCGGGTTGTTTGCCAATGCTGTTGCAGATTCCAATTTTCTTTGCATTGTATAAGGCATTGTTGGTTTCGGTTAATATGCGCAATGCGGGATTTTTGTGGATACATGATTTGGCGGCAATGGATCCATATTTCATTTTGCCGATACTGATGGGTGCAACGATGTGGTTGCAACAATATTTGCAATCTGGGCGCACAAAAAAAACGGATAAAAATGCCAATGATATAGCGGCATCTACGGGGCGTGTTATGAAATGGTTGCCGGTAATATTTACCGTTATGTTTGCATGGATGCCGGCGGGGTTGGTATTGTATTGGACGGTATCAAATATATTTGGAATTGTTCAAACATATATAATTAAAAAACAATTGGCAAATAAATAAAAGAAAGCCCGGCGTATGCCGGACTTTTTTTAATCATAAATCCTTTTATATAGTGCATCCGGTGTTTGCACAAATGGTGCGCGCAACCCAATTGCATATTTCGCCAAATTTACACATGTCCATGTTTTTATTGGAAACACGCATGGTATATTGCATGGAATATAAACGAATCGCCATCCGTGTTGACCCAAGATACGAATATCACGCAATTTGATTTTGATAATGTCTATATGATTTCGTGATATAAATTGGTACATCAAAAATTCATTTCGATTTTTCACAATTACTGCACAATGTTTAAATTTCTTGCAAAAAATATTTGGTAAAATTTTTGAAGATTTCGGTGCAAATGCAATTATAACCATCTTTACACTCCATTTTATTTTTATTCTATCCAACCACGTTCACGTGCGGCATTTTCAATGATGCTCATCGCAGAATTCCAAATAGCCGCCGCATGATTTTCGCGCCATATATATTGGTGTGGTGCACGATGCCGATCCCCAAATTCCTTTAGAATGGCAAGATGCGCATCATTTAATTTCCCGCATAAATATAATTTTGTAATTAATGTTTCCACATCAACCAATTCGCAAATTCTGCGCGTGGATGTTTTATTTTGGTGCACCCCAATATCATTGCGCACAGATTTTGAATATAAAAACCAGAACCACAATTGTTCGGCGTTTTGAAATTTTTCGGGTGTATAATTTGTTTGGGTATCTGTCATTAAATTTCTCCTTTGATTATTATTTCGTCATATTTTTATATAAAACTATACAATTGACTAAATTAAATATTACAACTTTTAATTGAATAGATTCGTTGAATTGCGATTCGTTTAATGATTTTATTCTTTCGCACACGAATCGTGTTCAATTATATTTTTTGATAAAAAAAGACGTGCAAAATGCAACGCCCTCTCCCTGTATTTTTTGTGGCCAAGATATTTTTCATGCTATGTCATATACAATCCTTTTGAATAAAAAAACCGCCATGATGGCGGTTTGGTTAAGTTTATTTAATTCTCTCTACATTTCAATTGGTGGGAAGCAATCGCCACCTGCATCCGGACAGCAATTCATTCCATCTTCACCCATATCGGTTAATGTTTCACCCGGACAGCAACCGTTTGCATCAGGGTTCGCACCACCATCACATGTAACAACCGAAGATTCTTCGGGGGCTGCGGCTTCGGGCTTTGGTTTCTTTTCTTTTTCAAACGGATTTTTAATATTTCCATCTTCGTCATATTTAAGTCCAAGAACCTGTGTATTATATTCTACGCTGCCTTTTGTAAGATTTTGACTCTGTTGCTTCTGGTTCTCAAACAATGCTTCTTGTTTCGCATTATTCTTGGCCTGGTATGTACCAAATGAACGGCAATAGAAATCGATTGTTGCAAAACTATATTGGCTGCACTTTGGTTTACCTGTGCCGTCGGTAATAGGAACACAGGATTCATTGTCTTGGCAATCACAGCATTCTTTCTGAATAGATGATTGCATTAATGAACGAACCTGACCAATTAGCTCTTCCATGTTTTGAGATTCCCGGAATTCTCTGGACACAGACCCGCGTTTAATTTTTGCAGGTTCATGAACCGCACAATGACGTGTATCACCGCTGTCTGGATCACCACAGGTTATAACCAAATCAACAGGTGAAAATACGGTAATACGTGTACCGGCCGCAATAGAAAACGGTGGTGTTGTATTATCCATCATATCAACCAATAATTTCGTTGCGACATTGTTCCATGCAGTAATAATTTCGTTCTTGGCCAGTTCAGATGAACGCACCGTGCCACTTTGTACAACGGTGTTGTTATCCAAATCGATTTGATTAACAAATGCATCAGATATTGGTGCAATCATATTTACCGCCGCCGGAACAATTGCGGTCAGCATTGGCATAACAAATTGTTGAATATAATCGGTACTGCCGTGGCCCGGAACGCCCTTGCGCCCTTGGGAATCGCCAGAAAACGGATTATTCCCACTGAACGAGAATTCAACACCATCCGGACGGATAAATTGATACCATTCTATTTCCATACGGCCAACGGCCTTATATGGCCCAGGCAGGTCGCCAACAACACGTCCCAACAGCAATGTTCCGGTTGGAATTATAACGGTGCGCCCATTATCAGAATAAACATTACGATCAACCGTTGCACGCACCGGCAAACCACTTTCCAATAACTTTGTATCGGCCTGAATATCTGAAACAATTGTTGCCGGAATTGGTTTATATTGGCGCAGAACAAATGATCTGTCATAGGGCAGGGTGGAATACACCGTATCACCATCATCATAGCCGACAAATTCATTTGTTTTCTTGTGCGGTTTCATTTTGATGTGAAACGCCGCGTCTTGACTAAAATCGGCTGCAGCTACTTCACCTGGGGACGCCTTTTGAATACCCAAATCTGCATCACTTAATTGATATGAACGCGATGCGCCGGCACGTTTAGAACCGCCACGCACGGTTAATGATGGCATGCGTTCTTGGGGTGTTAAACGAATATGTTCAACATCAGAACCAATTTTACGTGTTGGGTTTGTTATATCCATAATGTACCCGGTGTCCGCATTATAAATGCCCGTTGCATTTTTGCATTCTGTATCAGAAAATGGATGATAATAATATGCGCCGCCCTTGGGGGTTATCCAACCACTTTGTATACCGGCGGTGTTATATCCCGGAAACGAGAAATCAGAACATCCATTCCCAAATGGTGAACGGTATTTGCCCGATGTTGCAGTTGGGGTTGTTGGCATTGGCTGTGTGGCAAAATCCGCAGGTGGCACAATGTCATTAATATCGTCTTGGAAATCAGAATCAAAATCCTCTTCGTCGTCATCTAAATCTTCATCATCGAAATCATCAGGTTCTTCCACGGGCTCTGGTTCTGGTTTTTGTTCCACCTTGGGCTTTGGTTTTTCGTTTGCACTAATTACACCAGTAATTGCGTTTTTCGTTTCGATTGGTTCTGGCCCCATATCCACAGATGTCCATTTAATCACAACACCGATATTGGTGCGTGGCATCGCATGCATTGGTTCATAATTCAACGTAATCTGACATGGCGTATCCGCGGTTACAAATGTTTGTTCATTTGTACATGTTGTAGTCGTTGATAAACCAACCTTGTCATCGTCTTCGTCTTCAACTTGGACAACGATATCAGTAATTTGCACACGTCCATTGGAATAGACCTGAATTTCGGTGGTGCGTGTTTCGCCAACCATAGTGTTTGACCAATCTATTGGTGCATTTGGTTCAAAACGCAATTCTGGGGTTTCGGGAATAACATCGGTATCGGGGATGATCTTTTTGCTGTTTTTATTTCCCAGAATCAACAGCAACAATATAACGACGATAACCAACGCCGCCACCAACAGCAACCACAGCACCGCTTTGGGCGTAGATTTACGAAAATCTGAAAAATGTTGACTTATTTTTCCCATAATATGATTTTCCCCGACATTATATTATTGGATTCTTACGACCTGGCAACTGGCACCGCTGAACTTCAACAATTGGTCGCACAGTTGTTGTGCCGTATCAATATCTGGCATTGGACCAATACGCAGACGATACAGACGTGCCGCCGATGATGTTGAACCTAATTCGCCAACACCTTGTTCATCAACCGCATAGAATACGCTGTCTTTGTATTTAGTCAGTAATCCTTTGCCGTCGTTGCCACTAAATTTGGCCAACAATTCCGCCCAGTAATCATCTAATGCCTTGACACTTTTATCCGAACGCAGTTCAACGGCAACACCGTTTTGGTTGCTGGATATCAGCGGAATATTAGATTGCGGTAAATATGAACCGGCGGTATTTCTTTCGGTCGGTAACATGGTCAGGTTTGTTGATGAACCGCCGCTGGTTCCGTACATATTCATTATCATTGCACCATTTTGTGCCGGCATTGACATCGGCATTGGTTGCGTGCCATAGTTACCGATCTGCATTGGGCTTGCGGTATACCCCCCCATACCAGAATTTATTGCAGTTTGGTTAGAATTATACAAAACATTGTTCAATGACTGACCTGACAACATGCTCTGGGCGACATTTGCTTCGGCCAGGGCCATAACACTTGCAGTATCGGCGATCAAGAACGGTTTTGAACGCTTTTTAATACATACAATGCGTTGACCGCTGCGCAGAACCATATCGCCAACGGCTTCTACGATTAACAGACGCCCATCTTGGCCATCGGTACGGAAACCAACCGGGGATTCGCCACCTTCGACCAACAATGAAACAACCGGACGTTGTGTCATAGAAATAACCTTGTCACCGAAATCAATGTATGTGAATACGCGATCACGCCATACACGTTCCGGTGCAATTACATAATCATCCGGGTTTGGAACGAATATATCCAAATCGAAACGGAATTCGGATGGATCAATTTTCATTGTTTTTATCCAACCGTAATCTTCACCATCGACACCAACAGTATTGCTTTTTGGTGCGGATTTTTTGAATATAGAATTTGTACCGCTGGCTGCGCCGGCAGATGCAGGTGCAATGCCCGCGATGCGCGCATTCCCGTCCAAAACGATATCAACCTGGGAATATGTAATATCGGCCGCGTTGGATGGTTCGCTGCGCAGATATAAAGTATAAATGTTGCCCGATTTCCCAGTTACGATTAAGTTAGTATCGGATCCCATATTGTCTGGGGCCGGTGTGATATACATTGTGCGCGTACCTTGTTGGCTTTCGATAGAAAACAGCCCAGGATTTCCAACAACGGCATCTTCGATTTGTTCGCCATTCGGCAGGTTAACCATCGTAACCATACCATTACGCAGTTTTATCGGTAATACCGTTCCCGTTTCCCATGCCAATTGGGTGTATCCAGGTTTCACGCTGCCTGTGGCCATATTGGCGTTTGGATTATCCCATGCACTTTGTATGCCATAGTTGGTCGCACAATTTGCGTTCATTGTAAATATGGCGCAGATAACACCAACCACCGATACTTTTAACTTCAATAATTTTAACAACGTCATCTTTCCTTTCCTTTGCGCTATTTAATTACCTATGCACCGCATCCAATGGATCTACGCCACCTTCGACGGTGTATTCTGAAACTTTCAGTCCCAACGGATTATCCAACCGTTCTGTCCATTCTATTTGGGCCTGATCTGCAACCGTTAACCCAACATAAATCGTATAATCTTTTACAGGGGTTTGTCCACTATTATCTGCACAATAATAACGCATACGCACAGTATATTTATCGGCACGAAATGCACGCGGCGTTCCAATTATATCAACCGGACAGTTAAATTCAAAATCTGGGATATCGCTGTTGATGGCGTTAACCATTGCGGTGCGAGTGAACGCCTGGTAAACCGCGGGGGTTGACCATTCGGCGATAACACCGCCATCGCCATTTTTCCATTTTTGGCGCATAAACGAAACATTGTGTTCGACCTCGTTACGTGCGCGGACATATTCCATAACAAATGCGCGCTTGTAAAGTTCCATATTTTCGTCATTTGCGGGCATTTCAGATATTTGAATAATCGTAGAATTTGCCGGACGCGTGGTTATGAAGAACACATTTGGCCGATTTAGTGGGAACATTTTTCCCAACGTCAAGAACAGCGCAAACAGCACCACGACGGTTCCAGCGAACACGAACATCAGTAATCTGGATAGTAAAATTGGCGGTTCTACGCGGCTTTGCACGACATAACTCTCCCTGTACTTAAGGTAAGTTTAGAAAAAAACAGACACCCAATGCAAGTGTTTTTTTGCTAAAAAAATTGTTTTTTTGGGTGGTTGGTAATTGGTAAATAATCAAAGCGGTTTTTACGCCAGCCACTAACCACTTTTCACTAACCATTTCCCACTAAAAAAACACTTGCTTTAAATTATTAAAAAAAATATAATATTTGCACTTGATTTTCTGCGAATATGTGCTAACCTGTCGCAGAATATCGGAATGTATTCGGGCCAAGGATGCGAAAATCCTGGGGTTCCAGGGGCATGGTTCAATGGTAGAACATCGGTCTCCAAAACCGCGGATGAGGGTTCGATTCCTTCTGCCCCTGCCACATCTTGTGGAATGCAACCGAATTTATAAAAACAAAGGTAATTGGTGCGTTTAATGAAAAAAATACTGGATTTTATACGTGGTGTCCGCAGCGAGTGGTTCAAAATTGTTTGGCCAACCCGCGCCGAAGTCGTTCGTGCAACAATTATGATTTTGGTGTTTTCGGGTATCGCAGCGCTGTTCTTCTTTGTAATCGACAGTATATTAAATGCACTTGTTAGTTGGATTTTCTAATGCGTTTGCCAAAGGGAATATAGATGGAAGATAAAATGCAATGGTTTGTCGTTAATGTTCATACGGGATGCGAAGACAAAGTTGCCCGTAATCTGCGCGAACAAATTGATAAACGTCGCCTGAATGCATATTTCGGTGAAATATTGGTTCCAACACGCGAAGTTACAGAAATCAAGGCAGGTAAACGCGTTAAAACAGAAAAAAAGTTTTTCCCAGGCTATATCGTCGTTCAAATGGTTATGAACAATGAAACGTTTTCATTGGTGAAATTAATGCCCCAGGTTGTAATGTTCCTTGGCGCGCGTCAAAAACCGGTCGCGGTCAGCGAAGAAGAAGCACGTCGCTTGTTGAAACAGGTAGAAGAGGGCAGCACCGTTCCAGACGATATGGTTTACGAAGTTGGCCAAGAAGTCCATGTCATCGATGGGCCATTTGCGAACTTTAACGGCGTCGTGTCCGAAGTTGACAACGTAAAACAAAAAATGACCGTTACAATTTTGGTCTTCGGTCGTGAAACAAGCGTTGATTTGGACTTTGAACAGGTCGAAAGAGTTTAACCGATTAGAAAATCGGCGGGTATGTGTAAGGCATACAAAACAACCGTGGTAGATGCGCCACATCGCACCACGAATCCAAAAAAACAAAAAAAGGATTAGAAAATGGCAAAAAAAGAACTTAAGGGGATCGTGAAACTTGTTGTCCCCGCAAAACAGGCAAATCCTGCGCCTCCAATTGGGCCGGCGCTTGGTGCGGCGGGTGTTAATATCGCCGAATTCTGCAAACAATTCAATGACAAAACGTCTGACAAAGAACCAGGTATGCCAATTCCGTGCATAATTACTGTTTATACAGACCGCAGTTTCGAATTCATTATGAAATTGCCACCTGTTTCTTACTATATTAAAAAGGCGTTGAAATTGAAAATCGGTTCTCATAAACCAGGCCGTGATTTTGTTGGCACAATTACCAAAGCGCAAATTAAAGAAATCGCTGAAAATAAAATGCCGGACTTGAATTGCTCTACCATTGAATCTGCAATGAACATTGTTGCGGGTCAATGCCGTTCAATGGGCGTAAAGGTGGAGGAATAAGCCATGAGAATTACAAAAAGACAAAAAACATGGGCCGATTTGGATCGCGCAAAAACATATTCTTTTGCAGATGCTATCGAAGCATTGCGTCCATATGGTT
This sequence comes from Alphaproteobacteria bacterium, assembly GCA_017618595.1. GTDB lineage: Bacteria > Pseudomonadota > Alphaproteobacteria > Rs-D84 > Rs-D84 > Enterousia. Next base: position 13,355 of record JAFZTZ010000103.1, on the reverse strand, counting down.
CAAAAAAGTTTGATGAAACGTTGGAAATTGCGGTTCGCCTTTCTGTTGATGTAACCAAGGCAGATCAAAACATTCGTGGAATGTTGTCTTTGCCAAATGGTACCGGTAAAAAGGTTCGCGTCGCAGTATTTACCAATGATAAACAGGAAGAAGCCAAAAAGGCAGGCGCTGATGTCATTGGTGGCGAAGATTTAATCGAAAAAGTCGCCGCCGGTCAAATCGATTTTGATCGCGTTATTGCGACACCAGAAATGATGCCAAAGATGTCCAAGGTTGCACGTGTATTGGGGCCTAAGGGTTTGATGCCAAATCCAAAATTGGGAACTGTTACAACAGACGTCGCAACAGCGGTGGCAAATGCCAAAGCGGGACAAATTGAATATCGTGCGGAAAAGAATGGTATCATCCACGCAGGTATTGGCAAATTGTCATTTACAACGGATCAATTGGTTGAAAACGCAAATGCGTTGGTTGACCAATTGAAAAAGGTGAAACCTGCATCATGCAAGGGTCAATATATCTTGGGTATTGCGGTTGCAACAACCCAGGGTCCAGGCCTGCAGATAGATGCAAAATAATAAATGCGATTTGTGGGTGCACCCATAAATCGCAAACAAGATTTCTGTCCGTGACTGATGGTGCGGAAACGCTTAATTTCCATCATAGACAAAGACAATTCTTTGGGACAGGAAATGGTCCCATCCCGGATAAAACCGGATGGAAAGTTTAACAAGAAGTGGTTTGTGTAATTCTGTTACATGAATCAGAAGTAAGGGTAAAAAGATGAAACGCGAAGAAAAGTCAACTTTGATTTCAGCGTTGCAGTCGTCTCTTCAAGAAGCAAACGGTGTTTTCGTTGTGGAAAACAACGGTTTGACCGTTAAAGAATTCGAAGCGCTGCGCAATGAATTGCGCCCAGTTGTTTCGGTCTTTAAGGTTGTTAAAAACCGTTTGATGAAATTGGCCTTAAAGGGCACCAATTTCGAAGATGTATCCGATATGATGAAACGTCCAACGGCGGTTGCGGTCGCAACAGATGCCTTGGCGGTTACCAAAGTGTTGGCCAAATTTGCCGATGAACACGCAAATTTGAACATTATCGGTGGTAAAATGGATGCAGATGTCTTGAACAAAGACGGCATTTTGCAATTATCCAAGCTTCCGTCGCTGTTGGAAGTACGTGGTACAATCGCACGCATCTTGGTCGAACCAGGTTCGCGCCTTGCACGTGTTTCAGCAGAGTATGGAAAAAAGAATCAATAAATTATTGGAATATAACTTTCCAGTAAAATAAATAGGAGCAAAAAATGGCAGACATTCAAAAATTAGTTGAAGAATTGTCAAAATTAACAGTCTTGGAAGCTGTTGAATTGTCCAAGGCATTAGAAGAAACATGGGGCGTTAGCGCAGCTGCTGCTGTTGCAGTCGCCGCAGGCCCAGCCGCCGGTGCAGCTGCAGAAGAAAAGAGCGAATTTGATGTCGTTCTGACAGATGTTGGTGCAAACAAATTGGCGGTTATCAAAGCCGTGAAAGATATCACAGGTTTGGGATTGGGTGAAGCCAAAGCTTTGGTCGAATCCGCACCAAAGGCCGTGAAAGAAGCAGTTGCAAAAGATGAAGCTGAAAAAATGAAAGCAACAATCGAAGCAGCTGGGGCAAAGGTAGAATTGAAATAATTTAATTCTGACCGAGCCAACATGGTTCGAAAAAAATAGTGGCCACGACATTCGTGGTAAAATCCGTGCCCGCCGTAGAGAAATCTATCGGCGGGCGACGGGCGAAAAAAAGTATACGTAATAGTTTCGTTTGCAAAACGCACAATAAAAAAAAGGATAGAAACCCATGGCAGTTATCCAAAAACTTAGAAAATCGTTCGGTAAAAGTTTTTTGCAAACTCCGCTTCCTGATTTGATTGAAATACAATACAACTCTTACAAAGAGTTTTTGCAGGCAGATGTTGCACCACAAAATCGTAGAAATGTGGGATTGCAAAATGTATTTTCTTCCATGTTCCCAATCAAGGATTATGCGGGGGCCGCCGAATTGGAATTCGTTGAATACAATTTGGAAAAACCTGCGTACAACGTGAAAGAATGCCTTGCACGCAAAATGACGTATTCCAGCAAATTGAAATTGAAGCTGAGATTAATTTTATGGGACGTCGCCGAAGACGGCAAAAAAACTTTGCGCGATATCAAAGAACAAGAAATCTTTATGGGCGAAGTGCCACTTATGACCGAACGTGGCAGTTTTATTGCATCTGGTGTTGAACGTGTTATCGTTTCGCAAATGCATCGTACCCAAGGTGTTGTTTTCGCAACCACCAAGGAAGCCAAAATCGCCGGTAATCCTATTACGTATACTGCGCGTATTATCCCAGAACACGGTTCTTGGATTGACTTTGAAGAATCCAAGGGCGTTATTTACGTCCGTATTGATCGTCGTCGTAAAATACCTGCAACGGTGTTGTTACGTTGCTTGCCATGTGCCGAAGACGAAAAGAAATGGTTGGCCGAACCACGCAAAACAACTATTCGTGGTATGACCGATACGGAAATCTTGTCTGTGTTCTATAAAAAGATTCCATTAAAAACAAATGGCAAGATGTGGGTTGGTGCAACCAACGTCTTTGAAGGTTTGGATAAATATCGTTTGAATTACGATTTGATAAATCCAAAAGATAAAAAGGCATTGGCGAACAAGGGTGATCGTTTGAACGCAAAACGTTTGGCGAAAATCACCGCTGCATCCAAAGAATTTGGTATTTTGCCGGATGCGCTGGTTGGTGAATATCTGTTTGATCCGATTATGTCTGGCGATCAGGTTTTATACCCGGCGGGTACCGAAATCACCGAAGAAGTCTTGGCGGATATTGAAAAATTGGGTATCAAGGAAATATCACTTATATCCATTGATAATACCACATTGTCTGCACATATGCGCAATACATTGGCCGCAGACAAGACAGCAAATCGTGAAGAAGCTTTGATTGAAATTTATAACATCATCAGACCGGGTGAACGTCCAACATTAGAAGCGGCGATCAACCTGTTTATGCGTCAAGGCTTTGAATTGGCTTACTATGATTTGTCACCGGTTGGTCGTTTCAAAATGAACAAACGTTTGAAAATTGATTCTGGGAAAAAGCCAGAAGATGAACGCTTGTTGACCAAGGGCGATTTCTTGGCGGTTTTGAAAACATTGACCAATATCATTGATCACAAAGATACAATTGATGATATTGATAACTTGTCAAATCGTCGTGTTCGCACGGTTGGTGAATTGTTGGAACAAAATTTCCGTACCGGTATGGTTCGTATAGAACGTCTGGTTCGCGAAAGCTTATCATCACCAAATATTGCGACAATGCAACCCCAAGATGTTGTTAATGTAAATCCATTGATGTCATTGGTCGCAGAATTCCTTGGGACAAGTCAATTGTCACAGTTTATGGATGCGTATAACCCGTTGTCCGAATTGGAACATAAACGTCGTATTTCTGCGTTGGGTCCTGGGGGGCTTAACCGTGAACGCGCCGGCATTGATGTCCGCGACGTCCACCCAACACACTATGGTCGTTTATGCCCAATTAACACGCCCGAAGGTGCAAACATTGGTTTGATTAACCACCTTGCATCGTATGCACGTGTTAATCCATATGGGTTTATCGAAACACCATACTATGTTGTAGAAAACAGCAAGATTACCGACAAAATGGTATATTTGACCGCAGATGAAGAATTGGGTCACAAGATTGCCCAGGGTAATACCCCAACAAACGACAAAGGTGTTTTGACCGAAGAATTGGTTACGGCACGTGTTGATGGTGAATTTACACGTGTGCCACGCGCCGAAGTTGACTTAATCGACGTTGAACCGCGTCAGGTGGTGTCTATATCAACGGGACTTATTCCATTCGTTGAAAACGACGACGCGAACCGTGCTTTGATGGGTTCAAACATGCAACGTCAGGCCGTTCCGTTAATGCGTGTACAAACACCATTGGTTGGAACTGGTATCGAACGCGAAGTTGCACGTGATTCCCGTACAGGTAAAGTTGCAAAGCACAGCGGTATTGTCGAATCAGCCGACGCAAATCGTATCGTGGTAAAATGTATGAACAGCCGCAATGTTGTGACGGGTGTTGATATTTATAACCTTGAAAAATATGAACGTTCAAACAACGATACAATTTTGCACCAGAAACCATTGGTCAAGGCCGGCGATCGTATTTCTGCGGGCGACATCATTGCCGATGGTTCGTCTATGAACTATGGTGAATTGGCGTTGGGACGTAACGTGTTGGTGGCGTTTGTGCCGTGGCGCGGATATAACTATGAAGACTCTATCGTGATTTCCGAAAAGATTTCACGTGATGATGTTTACACATCTGTGAAAATCGTTGAAAAAGAAATCAAGGTTCGTGATACGCAATTGGGACCAGAAAGTTTAACACGTGATATTCCAAACGTCAGCGAAGAAGCGTTAAAGAACTTGGACGAATCTGGTATCATTTACATCGGTGCGCGTGTGAAACAGGGCGATATTTTGGTCGGTCACGTTTCACCAAAGTCCGAAACATTGCTGACACCAGAAGAAGCGTTATTGCGTAACATCTTTGGTGACAAGGCACAAAATGTTAAAGATACGTCTTTGCGCGTTGGTCCAAACGAAGAAGGAACCGTTATCGGTGTGAACATTTTGACACGTCACGGTGTCAAGAAAGATGAACGCACCCAGATGATAGAACTTGAAAAGATTAACAAGATTAACAAAGATCGTGACGAAGAAATCTTGATTATTGAAAAGGGCTTTGCAGACCAGGTATTCCAAATGGCCGAAGGTCAAACAATTGAATCTGGTACGGGCACAATTAAACCGTTTATCAACAAAAAACTTACACAAGAAGTTTTTGATGCGATTAAACCGGTTGATATCAAGAAATTGGCGGTCGCCAATAAAGAAGTTCAGGCCAAGATTGATGAATTGCGTGAACAGCATTTAATCAAACTGAAACAGCTGAACGAAAATGCAGATCGCGAAATCGAAAAGGCAACCGAAAGCAATTCTTTGAACGCAGGTGTATTAAAAGAAGTCAAAGTTTACATCGCGCACAAGATGAAATTGCAGCCAGGTGATAAAATGGCCGGTCGTCACGGAAACAAGGGTATCGTATCCCGCGTTGTTCCAATCGAAGATATGCCACACATGGAAGATGGAACCCCAGTTGACATTGTTCTGAACCCACTTGGTGTGCCAAGTCGTATGAACTTTGGTCAGATTTTGGAAACCCATCTTGGTATGGCGGCACGTGCATTAGGTGAACAAATTGGCGCGGTATTGGATGAAGTAAAACAAAAACGCGCGGTTACCGACGATTTGCGTGCGATTATGGGCAAGATATATGGCAAAGAAACAGCCGAAAAATTGGCCAAGATGACCGATACGGATGTTCGTGCCCAGGCCGCATTGTTGCGTGATGGTGTGCCAATGGCAACGCCAACATTCGACGGTGCAACCCCAGAAGATGTTCGCAAGATGTTGAAACTGGCGAAATTACCAGAAACCGGTCAATTCACATTGTACGACGGTGTTACGGGTGAAAAGTTTGCACGTCCAGTTACGGTTGGTGTAATGTACATGTTGAAACTGCATCACTTTGTTGATGAAAAGATTCACGCACGTTCTACGGCAAGTTATTCACTTGTTACACAACAGCCGTTGTCTGGTAAAGCACACATGGGTGGTCAGCGTCTTGGAGAAATGGAAGTTTGGGCGTTGGAAGCACATGGTGCGGCGCACTTGCTGCGTGAAATGTTGACGGTAAAGTCGGACGATATTGTTGGACGTAACAAAATGTACGAATCCATCATTTCGGGCAGTGATGATATCCAAACAGGAACCCCAGAAGCGTTTAACGTGTTCGTACGCGAATTGCGCGGACTTGGGTTGGCGATGACACCAAAGAAGATTGATTAGTGGATAGTGTAAGTGGTTAGTGGTTAGTAAATTTTACTAATCACTGCCAACACTAATCACTATCACTAACCACTAATAAAAACTAACTAAGGAGTTAGAAAATATGACAAATATGTTGCAAAAGATATTTGGACAAATTGAAACCAGGGAACAATTTGATGCATTGCGCGTAACAATTGCATCCCCAGAAGAAATTCTTTCTTGGTCACATGGCGAGGTTACAAAACCAGAAACAATAAACTATCATTCGCTTAAACCCGAAGCAGATGGTTTGTTCTGTCAAAAGATTTTTGGACCGGTCAAAGATTACGAATGTGCATGCGGAAAATACAAAAGAATCAAATTCCGTGGTACCGTTTGTGAACGTTGTGGGGTCGAAGTTGGTGCATCATCTGTGCGTCGTGAACGCATGGGGCATATTAAATTGGCGATGCCAGTTGCACATACTTGGTTCCTGCGCGAAGGCAAAATTGCAACCTTGTTGAACAATTTATCACAAAAGAAATTGGAACAGGTTATTTCTTATGATGCGTACATCGTTATTGAACCAGGTCTTACCAGTTTGAAACCATACGATGTTATCAGCGAAGAAGAATATCGTGCGGCGGTTGAAGAATTTGGCCCGGATAGTTTTCGTGTTGGTATCGGTGCCGAAGGTGTTCGTGAAATCATTGCAAATTTGGATATGGGTGATGAAAGAACACGTCTGCGTGCAGAATTGGCCGAAATCAAATCAGAAGCAAAACGCAAATCAATTATTAAACAATTGAAATTGGTCGAAGCGTTCTTGGATTCAAAAACAGAACCAGCGTGGATGTTGCCAGATATTATCCCGGTTATTCCACCAGATATGCGGCCGCTCGTTACATTGGATGCGGGGCATGTTGCGGCATCTGATTTGAACGATTTGTATCGTCGCGTTATCATCCGTAATAATCGTTTGAAACGCTTTATGGAAATGCATGCACCTGAAATCATTATTCGTAATGAAAAACGCATGTTGCAAGAAGCAGTTGATTCATTGTTTGATAATGAACACAAGGCGCGTCCAATGGTTTCACAAAACCGCAGACCACTTAAATCATTGTCTGGATCATTACGTGGTAAGTCAGGTCGTTTCCGTATGAACTTGCTTGGTAAACGTGTTGATTATTCTGGTCGTAGCGTTATTGTGTCTGGTCCATCATTAAAGATGCACCAAGTCGGTTTGCCAAAAGCGATGGCGTTGGAATTGTTTAAACCATTTGTATTTGCGCGTTTGATGGCGGGCGATTATGCAAACACATTAAAGACCGCACGCAAGATGGTTGAAAACGGTGAAGATATTGTTTGGGAAATCTTGGAAAAGGTTATCCACGAACATCCAGTTCTGTTAAACCGTGCGCCGTCATTGCACAGATTGTCATTGTTGGCGTTTGAACCGGTATTGATTGAAGGTAAGGCAATTCGTTTGCACCCATTGGTCTGCAAGGGATTCAATGCGGACTTTGACGGTGACCAGATGGCTGTACACGTTCCAATTTCTTTGGAAGCACAATTGGAAGCGCGCACACTTATGTTATCAACAAATAACATTTTGTCGCCGGCAAATGGTGAACCTATGACGGTGCCATCACAAGACATGGTTTTGGGTATTTACTATATTTCGTTAATCAATGGCGAACATACCGAAAAATCACCGCGCTTTATCAATATGGACGAAGTGAAATTGGCATTGGAAAACAAGACAATTACATTGCACACACCAATTGTTGCGCGTATCAATGGTAAAAATTACAAGACAACCGCAGGTCGTATGATTATCGGTGAATTGTTGCCAAAGTCTGATAATATGCCATTTGATTTGGTGAACAAAGTAATGGGTCGTGGCGATTTGGAATCTTTGCTGTCCGTAACATATGAACGTTGTGGTGATAAAGCAATGATTTTGTTGGCCGATGCATTAAAGAATACTGGATTTGAACAGGCGGCACGTAGTGGTATTTCCATTGGGTTTGACGATGTTGTGATTCCAGAAGAAAAAGAAAAGATGATTGCTGATGCAGAAAAAGCGGCAGCAGACATTGAAAACCAATATCAAAACGGTTTGTTGTCAGCGGGTGAACGTTATAATAAACTGATTGATATGTGGCAAAGAACAACAGATAACCTTGGAAAAATGGCGTACGCTGCGTTGGGTCGTTCCGAAGGCGATAATTGGAATTCCATTTACATGATGGCTGATTCCAAGGCTCGTGGTTCCAAGAATCAGATTCAACAGTTGGCGGGTATGCGTGGTATGATGCAGAAGCCGGATGGTTCGATTATCGAAGTTCCAATTATTTCAAACTTTAAAGAAGGTTTGACAATGGCGGAATACTTTACATCAACCCACGGTGCGCGTAAAGGTTTGTCGGATACTGCGTTGAAAACCGCACAGGCAGGTTATTTGACACGTCGTTTGGTCGATTTGGCGTTGAATACGGTTATTACCGAACACGATTGCGGAACCAAAGAATTTATTACCGCAAAACCAGTTTACCAGGGCAGCACACTTTCTGTGCCACTTGGTGATGTTGTGTTGGGTAGAACCGCGGCAAAAGATATTATCCATCCAATAACCAAAGAAGTTATCGTGCCAGCAGGCGAATTGATTACTAAGGTTGCCGCACGTGCTATCAATGAATCGGGTCTGCCAAGTGTAGATGTCCGTAGCGTGCTTACATGCTGCAGCGATGGTTTGTGTGCAAAATGCTATGGTATGGATTTGTCACGTCAGTCATTGGTACATGTTGGCGAAGCTGTTGGTGTTGTCGCAGGACAATCCATTGGTGAACCTGGAACCCAGTTGACGTTGCGTACCTTCCACATCGGTGGTATTGCATCTGGTGGTGCCGAAAGTCACTATATCGAAGTCCCGGTGGCTGGAACAATCAAATTGTCCGGTGTAAGCACGATTACAAATTCTGTGGGTCGTGTTGTTGTCTTGTCACGTAATGGCAAGGTTGCAATTGTTTCACCAAAGGGTGATGAATTGTTCAGTTGTGCATTACCATATGCATCTATGTTAATCGTCAATGATGGTGACAAGGTTGAAAAGGGTGCCAAGGTTGCAGAATGGGATCCATATTCCAACACGATTATTGCAGAAAAAGATGGTATCGTCAGTTTCAACGATTTGACCGAAAATGTGTCATACCAAGAAGAAGTTGACTCTATGACAGGTATTGTTTCACGCAAGGTTATAAACTGGAAAACAAACACCAAGAAGGCGTTGCAACCAGCGATTAGATTGGTTAATGAAAAAGGCGATGTTTTGTCATTGGGTGGTAAAAAGGTTGCCGAATACTTGTTACCAATACATTCTGTGTTGATGGTTGAAAATGGCGCCAAGGTTACCGCAGGCGATGTCTTGGCACGTATCCCAGTCCAAGCGAAACGTACAGGCGATATTACCGGCGGTCTGCCACGTGTTGAAGAATTGTTGGAAGTCCGTCGTCCTGCGAATCCGGCATTGCTGGCGGAAATTGATGGAACGGTTGAATTAGAAGATGCAAAATCAAAAATCATTATCCGTATCGAACCAGATGATGGAACAAAACCATTTGAATATGCGGTGCCAAAGGGAACCAATCTATTGGTGCGCAGCGGCGATGTTGTAAAGAAAGCGGATAAATTGGTTGATGGTGATCCAGTTCCACAAGATATTTTGCGTATCTTGGGACAAAAGGCATTGGCAACATTTATGGTTGAACAGATTCAACAAGTTTATCGCTTGCAGGGTGTGTCCATCAATGACAAGCACATTGAAATTTTGATACGTGAAATGACACGGCGTGTCGAAATCACCGATCCAGGTGATACAATATTCTTGACAGGACATGTCGTTGATCGTGTCGATTTTGAAGAAGAAAATGAACGTGTTAAACACGATGGTGGTCGCCCGGCGGTTGCATCCCAGGTTTTGGTTGGCCTTACCCGCGCATCACTTACCACGCGTTCGTTTATATCCAACGCATCGTTCCAACAGACAACCAAGGTATTGGTTGATGCGGCGATCAACGGTTCAACCGATAAATTGGTCGGTATAAATGAAAACCTTATCGTTGGTCGTTTGATACCAATTGGGACTGGTGCATATGTCCGTCGTGTTCGTGAAATTGCCAAGGCCGAAGAAAAGGCCGAACGCATTGCACGCGAAGGTGGTGAACATCAACAGTTGTTGGATTTATAAGGATACAGGCGGGTGGCGCGTGTCGTGCCACCCACCGATTAGCCAACAACGGATAAACTTTTTCTTGCAAAAACCAGATATTGTAATAAAATAAACGGAAGAAAAATAAAAAAGGATAGAAAATGGCAACGCCAAGAAGTAAAACAAGTAAAGCACGTGGCGCACAACGTCGCAGCCATGACGCATTGTCTATAATGCCATGCGGTGTATGCAAAACATGTGGCGAAAAGAAACGCCCACATCACGTATGTCCTGCATGCGGTGCAAAATAAAACACAAATAAAATAATCGCAGATTGGGCACGCATTCGTGCCTATCTGCATTTTTTATACATGATGGAAAACGATAGAAAAATTATTGCAATTGATGCGATGGGTGGCGACAAAGGTCCCGCCGCGGTTCTTGGTGGAATGAACCAATTTTTATATCAGCATGGTGAATCATCTATAACTTTCCGTATTTTTGGTGATGAAAAGGTTTTGCGTAAATTGATGGCACGTTATCCACGTGTTGCGCGTAATTCGGTGGTTATAAATGCCCCGGGTGTAATTCGTGGAACGGATAAAGTACGCGATGTTATTCGTCATGCCCAAGATACATCTATGTATATGGCCATCAAAGATGTTCGCGAAGGTAATTCTGCGGCGGTGGTCAGTTCGGGAAATACCGGTGTTTTAATGTCTTTGTCTAAATTGGCGTTAAAAACAATTGATGGAATTTCACGCCCGGCAATAACAACAATGTTGCCATCGGGGGCGGGTGATTCACGTGTGGTTGTTTTAGATTTGGGCGCCAATGTTCAATGTGATGCGGAAAATCTGTTTGATTTTACAATTCTTGGTGGTGTGTATGCCGAAATTATCGGAAAAATGGTGCGACCAAAACTTGGTGTGTTGAATATTGGCGAAGAAGAAACCAAGGGAAACGAAACATTGCAGCGCGTAAATAATGTTTTGTTGGCACATCGTGATGAATTGCCGTATGAATATCTTGGATTTGTTGAACCAACAGATATTAGTGCCGGGCGCGTTCAGGTTGTCGTAACAGACGGTTTTACCGGGAATATCGTTTTAAAGACAGTAGAAGGAACGGCGAAATTGATTAAACGTGTTATTACCGAAAATATGAAAAAATCTATTTTGGCGGTTCTTGGTGCATTTTTCTTGGTACATGTTTTCAAACGGTTAAAGCATAAAATTGATCCGCGTTCATATGCGGGCGCAACGTTTTTGGGGCTTAATGGGTTCGCGGTGAAAACGCACGGTAATTCTGATGCGCTGGCATTCGCAAATGCAATTCAATATGCGGCGGATATGACAGGTGCAAACCTGAATGATGTTATTCGTGGACGTGTCGCGACGATGGCGCATATTCGTTCTGAATTGAAATCAGAATAATTCTATTTTTTATTACTCCAAATTTATGATATAATATAGTCAGGTGATTTTGTCACAGGGGGGATGTTATGAAATTCATAGGATATACTTCGATAATATGTTTATCGGCTCTTTGTGTTGCGCATGACGCGAATGCAGTAAATATGACATCACAGATTCAGCGTCTGGTACGTGAAAAGCAAGAAAAGGTATCAAAACTTGAAGAATGCGATGGTAAACGCAAAGGGTTTATGATTGCGGGTATATCAACAATTGGATTAACGGCGGTTGGTGTGGGGGTAAATATTGCCCAGGCCAGCAAGAGCAACAAATTGACGGAACAGATAGAAGAAAAGAATTTGGAACTGGAAAAACAACAGGCCAAGGTTGTAGAGATAAATTCAGAAATCGCAAGACGTAATGCCGCACAAAAACGCATGGCATGTGAATCTGATGGTACGCATGTATATGTAAATGGTGTATGTCGCGATAGAGTGCAATATGAATGTGAACAATTGGGCAGAATGTGGGTAAACGGCGAATGCAAAGATAAACCAATTACACAAAATACAACATCGGCGCCAATACAGACAAATAATGATGCCGCAATACTTGGGTGTATAAAAGAAATAGAACAGATATTGGTATTTGGGTTTGATGCAGGCAAACCGGCACTATATACACACGATGGTTATATGATACCGGGTGACAAGGCGGTACAAATTTCACCTAATTGGGATTATAGTAAATTTACAGTTAATCTGGATGTGATGCGGTCAACCGTATCGTATAACAGCGCAAATGGCGTTCAAGAACACGAGAGAGATGCGTGTGAAACATTAAACAGATTAAAAAATTATTTATCGACTGTGGATAGATCTACGTTGAAACATGTCGAAGATCTTGGGGCGGCGGAATACCTTAGCCAAATACGGGATAATAATGCCGGCGCGGGTAATGGAAATACACCTGCGGATCAACCGGTATATTATCGCAGTATGAATGAATTAACCGCCGCATTGGACGAAGAATGCCGGAATAGCGGTGGAACCGGACGTGATTCCGACGGCGATTGTATATGTCCAGACAAGATGACACAAACAGAAAATAAAAGACAATGCACATGTTTGGATCCAACCGCCACATACAACAAACAACAGGGTAAATGCGTTCCTGGGACAATAAATGTTACACCGATTGCTGCAAAGCCACTTAGCAGTTCTGGGGATGGCGGTTTGCATTCATCTTCGCTAAGCCAATCGGGATCCGCGCCGAATGCTTATACACCAGATTGGACAATATTGGATGATAATCAAAATTCATATGGCTTGACACAAGAACGTTTCTGCAATAACGGCGGCGAAACGGGACATGTTGGTGGTGCACTAATGCCTGCCTATCGTGATGAGAGAACATTGACATTGGAAATAAAGAACGCGGCGGGTTATCATTATTGGTGTGATAAATTAGGTGGTAATTGGGGCGTTAATCAAACAAGTTATGGCAGGGAATGGTTCTGTAACATAGATAAATCAAAATGCACCCAGGGTTCCACACCCCAACAATCAAATAATACCGTGAATCGTGATGGACATGCCAACACGCTGCTTGCAGAGTCCATTTTGGAACAGGAATGTAGTAGTGTTGAAAAGCAGTCTATGCCCCTCGTTTTTGAGTATTATTGTGTAGGTACAACACAGAGAAAGTGCGAAAAGCTAAAGACCGCTTTTGAAGATGCTGGTCTTCCTGCGCCAGATGTTGAGTTTAAAGCAAAAATAGAAGAACAG
>JAFZTZ010000102.1 GCA_017618595.1 Alphaproteobacteria bacterium | reverse complement strand
GAAGTTGAAAAGCAAATGACATTGGCGGATAAATTGCGTTTCTATGTCCAGGTCAGTTTGCCAAAGTATTCATCCGAAGGTATTTGGCCAAATCGTACAGACTGGCAGCAAAGCCCAAGTTTCTTGGACGAAGGCAGCAATGGTGCATATGCATATGCGGCGGAATTGGAATATAATTTGCGCCTGTCATCACGTGTACAGTTGGCATTCAAGGTTGATACAAACTATTTCCATGTTGGAAATATCCCAGGAAAACTGTATATCGCAGAATACACAGATTTCGTGTATGACGAAGATGGCCAATATATGTTGGATGATAATGGTTTGCCGTATTTGCAAACTGTGGCGGCACACACAGAATATGTTAGCAATTCGTTAAAGAACGCGGACTGGCAGTCATTTGGATTGCACCTTGGAATAAAGTTCGCATTTTAATGGGGGGGATAATGCGGCGCATATATCCTTTTGTCGCGCTTTTGATTACATTTACGACCGCGTGCATGGCCGAGGATGACTGCAGGTTTAATTCACAGCGTTGGGATTCTATTTTGTCCGATGTGCGCACGCGTGCGACCGAAAAAAATATTTCAGAAGAAACGATAAATGCAACTCTGCGGAATCCGGCGTTTATACCTTCTATTGTTAAAAGTGACAAAAATCAATCTGAATTTAAATTGTCATTAGACGATTATTTGAAACGTACGGTAAATCAAACACGCATTGTGCACGGACGGCAAATGCACAGAAAATACCCAACGATGTTAACGCGGGTTGAAAATATATACGGTGTGCCACCACATGTAATGTTGGCGTTTTGGGGTATGGAATCTAATTATGGGGAAGTAAAGGCGCGGCATCGTTTGGTGGATGCGTTTTTTACATTGATGTATGACGGGCGCAGGGAAAAGTTTTTTGGCGATCAGTTATTGGCATTGATGAAAATTGCTGATGATAATGCATTGGATATAAATGATATCAGGGGCAGTTGGGCCGGCGCCATGGGGCATTTCCAATTTATTCCAACCACATTGGCCAGTTATGGTGTAGACGGCAACGGTGATTCACACATTGATATTATCAATAGTGTTGGCGATGCGATGGCCAGCGCGGGAAATTACCTTGGAAAACTTGGGTGGAACAAGGGTGAACGCATAGTGCGTCGTGTCATATTGCCGGGAAATTTTGATACGACCATATTGGATGGAAAAACCAAGAAGACCCTGACCGAATGGGCGCAAATGGGAATTTTGAATCCTGATGGTTCGCCGATTCCGATGGGCAATATGGTTGCGGGTCTGGTTGCCGATGTTGCGAATTTACCGACCGCAAATGCGGACGATTATAATCCCGATACTGATGTTGCACCGCAACCAGTTATAACCGCATATTTAACATATCCAAATTTTTACCGTATTAAAAAATGGAATAATTCAAATTGGTATGCGATTGCCATCGCGGAACTTGCCGACAGATTAAAATAATCACCACCAAAACGTACGAAAAATAAAAATATTGCACCACAGTGCAATGTTTGGTATCCTATCCGTATAAGTTAAAAAATATTCAGGGGTAAAACATGGCTATTAAGGTTCGTGATTTTGAAGTACGTCTTACGCGCAACAAAGAAGAACGCCGTTTGGTGCGTCAATTGCGGTATGATGTATTTGTAACCGAAGAAGGTGCATCCGCCACACCCGAACAACAGGAATTGCACGAAGAATATGATGCGTTTGATAAATATGCTGATTATATGGCGGTGTTTCATAATGGAAAAATCGTTGGCGCATATCGTATTATCGACAAGAAAGCGGCCGAAAAAATGGGCGGTTTTTATACCGAAACAGAATTTAATATTTCCAAAATTAAAAAGGCATCTGACAATATCGCCGAAATGTCGCGTGCATGTGTTGCCCAAGAATACCGTGAAAACGCATTGGTAATGCGACTGTTGTGGGCGGGACTTAGTGAATATATATTGCGCCGTCGCATTGCGGTTTTGTTTGGTGTTGCATCATGGACCGGTCAAAAACCCGTAGAATCAGCCCAGGCAATATCGTATATTTACTATAATTATTTATCGCCGGTTCGTTTGCGTGCACGCGTTGTGCCGGAAAAATTTGCCGAAGGTGTTGATACGCGTATGGCGCGTATGAATATATTACCACGTGCATTTGTTGACGAAGATATTGCGAAAAAACAAATGACCCCGTTGATTAAGGGATATCTGCGTTTGGGTGCCACATTTGGCCAAGGCGTATTCATAGATAAACCATTTAATACATACGACATCTTTGTTATGATGCAGAGCAAGAATATGGATGCCGCGTATCAAAAACATTTCTATGGTCGGGAAAATGCATTGGAACATTTGGATGTAAAACCACGGCCAATGTTGACATTTGGAAAATTAATGCTAAAACCTATTACAGGTTCGCTAAATATGTTGGGCGCGTTCTTTGAATTCTTGTTGCGTGAAGACGCCGCCGATGCAGAATTGATAGAAGAAACCCCAGAATCAGATGAAGAATAAAATGGCAAAGGTTAGAAAACAAAATCTTTTTAATACAATAACTGGTTCGTTGCGGTTTGCGGCGTTCTGGATTATGGTCGTTGTGCAATTGCCTATTATTGCGTTATTGCCACGTCGCAAAATGATAACCGTTAAGTATATGGCGGTGTTCATGAAGATTTTGCTGATATTGTCCAGTATTAAAATTGTAAAACATGGGCAAATATCCAAGAAACGTCCATTGTTGGTTGCAGGAAACCATATCTCTGTATTTGAAATTGCGACTTTCCCAGTAATGTTCGGGGGCAGTTTTATTTCCAAGAATGATGTACGTCATTGGCCATTGGTTGGATATATTGCAAATAAATTTGGGGTTGTGTTTATTGACCGTCGTCCTTCGCATGCGATGGAGGCATTAAAATTGGTCCAAGACGAAATTGCACATATCAAATATCCATTGTATATTTTTCCCGAAGGAACCACAACAAATGGTGCATATGTTAAAGAATTTAAAAGCAGTTTATTTAATGTTGCCGAAGGAACCGATGTTACTGTTCAGCCGGTTGTAACACAATATTGTTTCCATGATGGTACGCCAATTGGCGAAGAAGATCTGGCCGAGCATTATGCATATTTTGATAATGCAAAGCAGACACAGGGTCCAAAATGTTCCCGCGAACGCAGCGCATTTGGACAGATTTTTCATGTAATGGTTTTAGGTGGATTTACCGTAAATGTGTATATGTTGCCGCCACCGCCTTTGGCGGGTATGGACAGAAAAGAAATGGCAAATGCTATGCACAAACTTATTTCAGATAAATATACGGAAATTCAAAAAAGGTAATCAAAATGAAAATAGAAAATTTATGCGTGAGACGTCTGATAGGTGATGTATCAGGCGCGACAACACGTGGACATAAAATTGCAATCAAGGGCGGATATGTATATCAAACTTTTCAGGGTGGATATACGTTGACACCATTGGGGTGGAGTGTAGTTCGTAAAATAGAAAATATTATTCGTGATGAGATGAACGCAATTGACGGCCAGGAAGTATTACTGCCTGTGGTATGTGGCGCAGACCTGTGGCGTGAAACCGGTCGTTATGATTCAATGGATAATATTGCAAAATTTACCGGACGGTCTGGGGCCGATTATGTAATATGCCCAACGCATGAAGAGGTTATTACTGATTATGCGCGTTCGGTTTTGGTATCGTATCGTCAATTACCATTTATGTTATACCAAATTCAAACGAAGTTTCGTGATGAATTGCGCGTGCGGGCAGGACTGTTGCGTACACGTGAATTTATTATGAAAGATGCATATTCGTTCCATGAAACCCAGGAAGATTTGGACAAATACTATAAACGTTGTTTTGATGCGTATTATCGGTTGTTCAAACGGTGTGGACTGAAAAACTTTACAGATGTTTTGGCATCGTCTGGGGATATGGGTGGTAAATATACACACGAATTTCAACTAATTCACGAAATGGGCGAAGATACATTGTATATCTGCGATTGTGGATTCCGCGCAAATAAAGAGGTTGTGGATGAAACTAATCCTGTGTGTCCACATTGTGGCAAAGAATTACAAAAGGTTCGTGGTATTGAAATCGGCCAGGTTTTCCAGTTGGGCAAATTCTATACAGAATCTATGCATATGACCTATACCGACGCCGATGGTAATGAAAAAACACCAATTATGGGATGCTATGGAATCGGTGTGACGCGTGTTATGGCCGCAATATTGGAAGAAAGTTCTGATGATAATGGCCCCGTATGGAATATGGAAACGGCACCTTTTGCGGTTCATATTATCGGACTTAATGGCAAAAATACGCCAGTATTAGAACTTGCACAAAAGATACACGATGATTTAACCGCAAATGGTATTGATTGTCTTTTGGATAATCGTGATATTCGTGCAGGGGAAAAATTCGCAGATGCCGATTTGATTGCCGCACCAATTCGTCTGATTATTTCAGAGAATAACATTGCCAATAATGTGATAGAGGTTAAATATCGTGTTAATGATATTGATACGTCACATATGCCAAACGAAATCGGAATGTCTGATTTTGTAACGCGTATCCAAGACATAATACGAATTCTTGCACATAAGTAAAAAATGGGGCGGTTGCCCCATTTTTTATAACACTTGTTTTATGTCTTTTTTATGTGTATTATATAGGGTATAAATTAACAAAGGTGAAAAAATATGACAACAGCAATAACCCCAACAAGGGCAGAAAATTTCAGCGAATGGTATCAAAATTTAATTGTTGCCGCCGATTTGGCGGAAAATTCCCCGGTTCGTGGGTGTATGACGATAAAGCCGTATGGTTGGGCAATATGGGAACTGATGCGCGATGAAATGGATAAAAGAATTAAGGCCGCCGGTGTTTTAAATGCAAATTTCCCGTTGCTGATTCCAATTGAGTATTTTAATAAAGAAGCCGAACATGTCGCCGGGTTCGCCAAAGAAGCGGCGGTTGTTACACATTATCGTTTGAAAATGATAGATGGCCGGTTGCAACCAGACCCGGAATCTAAATTGGCCGAACCATATATTATTCGTCCAACATCCGAAACGATTATTGGTGAAGCAATGTCGCGTTGGGTTCAATCTTATCGTGATTTACCGTTAAAGTTGAATCAATGGGTAAACGTTATGCGTTGGGAAATGCGGCCGCGTATGTTCTTGCGCACATCCGAATTTAATTGGCAAGAAGGCCATAATGTTTTCGCAACACACGAAGATGCAAACGAAGATGCGCGCAAAATGCATAAAGTATATGGTGACTATATGCGCGATGTTTTGGCGATACCATGTATAATGGGCGAAAAAACACCCGAAGAAAGATTTGCAGGTGCAGATCACACATACACCGTTGAACAAATTATGCAAGATGGCAAGGCATTACAGGCCGGAACATCACATGATTTGGGCCAGCATTTTGCAAAATCTTTTGGTATTCAATACCTTGGAACAGATGGTAAATTAACATATGCGTGGACGACATCTTGGGGAACATCAACGCGTATGATGGGTGGTCTGTTTATGACACATAGTGACGATGACGGTTTGGTTTTGCCACCGGCCATTGCACCACACCAGGTTGTAATTATTCCAATTACACGTGGTGACGAAGATATGTCCGCATTAAAGGCGTTTACTGATAATTTAGAGTCCCAATTACAAGAACGCAATATTCGCGTGCTGACAGATAATTCAGATATGCGTAGTGCGGATAAAATGTGGAAATGGATCAAACGCGGTGTGCCATTGCGCGTTGAAGTTGGTGCACGTGAAATAGAAACAGGAACGGTAACAATAACGCGTCGCGATTTGGGTAAATCTTCACGTGAAATGGCATCGGTTGTTGATTTCGGTGACTTGGTTGCGGCGAAATTAGACGCGATACAGCGCGATATGTATGTTGCCGCCGCCGAACGTAATAAAACGATGATACACGAAGTCGCAGATATTCGTGAATTAGAAAATGCGTTGGAAAGCGGCAAGGTTGGGTTCTTCCGCATTAAATACATAGAAACCCAGGTGCCGAAGTTTGATGAATTGGTGGAAAAATACAAAATATCACGTCGTTGTTTGGATGACAATGATCCGGGTTTTGTATTTGTCGCCAAATCATACTAAAAAAACGATGATATATTAGTAAAAACGGATGCGGACGCATCCGTTTTTTTGCAAATAGTATCAAAATGTGTTACAATAATGCCAAATAACAAAGGAGAGTTGAGATGCCAGAACAAATGGTAGGTATAGATTATAAAAAGTTTAAGCAATTAGAAAAGGCAGCATATGATATAATACCGGCGGAAGAAAAAGAAGAGAACAGAATTCCGGCCAGATATGCGAGAGGTTTTTATAAAACATTAGTTGCTGCTATACCAATTAGTCCAGAATTTATAAACAAGCTGACCGAAGAATTTAATAATGGTCGTGTATCACAACAAGAATTTGATTTGCTCAAATTTGTGGCGGAACAATGTAATGGTAAAACACCGGAACAAGTACAATACATTATGCAACAGATGTGCGTAATGGTAGATCCATATATATTATCAGATAATGGTGCAAATGGTGCACAAATTTATTCGGCCGCACTACAAAGATATAATTTACTAAAACAGGGAAAAATATCAGGTGCAGAAATGGATTTTAAGGCCATTAAGGATGTGTTAAAGGGTAATGACGCGGCATACGAAGATTTGCTGGTTGCGCATTTTGATTACATATGGTCGGATAAGCGCATTGATATTATAAAAGATTTTTATATGCCACAACCATCAAGTGATAGAAATCAGGTTTTTGATATACAATATACTTTAAAAGATTTTAAATTGTGGCGGAATCCAAAACCAGAAATTATAGAACACGTTGTGCAACGTGTCATTGCAGTTGTGGATAAAATCATTGAACAAGAAATCGCACAGCATAGTCCAAATATAGACAGATTAATTCATTTCAGTAATCTTGTGAAATATGATTTGGCAGATATTATGAAACAAGATCCACAAAAATATAATGATGAAATGATAAAACAAATAACAACAGAACGTGGTATACCGGCCATAGCAAGTAAGATTGTAGAAAAGGCGGAAAAACAAGAAGGAAAAGAGCCAAACCAAGAAGAAAAAATTGTGCAAAATCCAAATATGCAAAGGTTTGGACAAACCGAGGTTGGACGTAAATAAATACAAAAAACGGATGCATTTGCATCCGTTTTTAATTTCCACAAGCCAATAAAATATTATGGATTAGTGCATCTTGGGTTGCGCTGCGCGAATTTAAGATAATTGTGTTTTTTGCGCCCATTAAAAAGCATGCGGGTTCCCAATTATCACTTAATACCGATAATGATTTAAATATTGCATTCCCAGTGTTGATATTATCAACAACAATGATATCGGCAATGGCACCCCCAAGGTGCTTTTCGGCACGTGCGGTTGTGTCTAATGCGACATCCAATTGTTCAATTCGCAATGTCGACTGTGGAAATTCTTTTATATGTGCCATATACCAAGAATGTAATAATGGGGACAATTTTGTGTTTGTATCACCACCCGCCGATATTAGCGATATAAACGGTGCGCGGGTGTTGCCAAATATTTGCGTAAACAATGACACCGCGTTTTGTACAATGTGCGTTAACTGCGATTCGTCAGGCATTGGAACACATGCCGCATCTGTTAAAATAAACGGTGGTCGATTCCCCGATTTATTAAAAAATACGGCACAATGTGTTAAATAAAATTTTTCGCCATTATTTAATTTTTTGTTTATCGCAATAACACGGCGCAGAAAATCATCCGAATGAATATCGCATTTCATAAAAACAAAATCATCATCTGTGGTTGGCAAATCATCGCTATCCGGGGCGGGCGTCCACCCAGAAATATTAGGACATTTTTGCAAGGCATTTTCGATTGCAGTTTCGTATTTACCAACAGTTTCACCAAAACATAAAATTTTCTTCATAACCTTTCCCCCAAAGTTGCACAAGAAGGATATTATCAAAATATAAATGTTTTTATCAAATACTTTTTATGGTATAATTATTACAATTAAAACAAGAGAAAAAATATGAAAATAGCAATCATTGGTGTGGGGTCTGTCGGGTCTGCGGTTGCAACCGCGGTTAAAAATACCGGCCTTGTTCATGAAATGGTTTTGTTTGACCGGGATGGTGTGCGCGCACGTGCCGCCGCCGAAGATTTAGGGCATGCGGCGACATTTGGGTTTGATGTTAAAATATCTGCTGTCAATAACTATCGGGGCATTCGTGGTTCTGATATAGTCATTATTTCGGCCGGTGCAAATCAAAAACCAGGCGAAACCCGTACCGATTTATTGCAAAAGAATGCCGAGGTTATTCGGGATATAGTGCCCAAGGTTATGGCAAATGTTGACCCAAAGCGTGTTATTTTAATTTTGGTTACAAACCCATTGGATGTTATGGTTATGTTGGCACAGTCGCTATCTAAATTACCACCGTCGCGTGTTATTGGAACGGGAACGATGTTGGATTCTGCGCGGTTGCGAACCATATTGTCGCGACAATTATCCGTATCACCCCAATCGATTCATTCATACGTGCTTGGGGAACATGGCGACAGCAGTGTCATAGATTGGTCATCGGTTACGGTGGGTGGATTATCATTAGATGATTTCTGTCGTCAAACCAAGAATCCGTTAACGGCGGCAACGCGCAGTACAATTGAATATCGTGTGCATAATGCCGCATATGAAATTATTCGTGGACGTGGTGCAACATGGGATGGTATTGGTGCGGCGGTTTCAGATTTGTTGCGTTCCATTGTAAATGATGAACATAGAATATTAACGGTATCAACGGTTACTGGAACAGGTTCGCATGTGTTGGCAATGTCGTTGCCACGTGTGGTGGGCGCAAGCGGTGTTATTGCAACATTAAATCCCAAGATGTCATCTGCAGAGGCAAACGCATTGCGACGTAGTGGACGAATTATTCAAAAGAATTTTTCACATCTGTAAAATATGCGGGGAAAACATCCCCGCTTTTTGGTAAACATTCATATTAACGTATTATATGCGGTGTGGTATTTTTTGCGTCAGGGGGGGAAACAAAAAATGCCATCAGATATCATATACCAAGAATTACAAAATAATGGTGGTTTTTGTGCAAAATGCGATGGCCGCCAAATTGGTGAAATAGATATAATTACGGTTGGTGCGGATAGATTAATTATTGAATCAACGCAAATTGATGATAAATATCGTGATACTGATTTGTGTTATAATCTTGTGAAGTGTGTTGTAGAATTTGCACGAAAAGCACGGCGAAAAATATTATGCCTGTGCCCACGCGCACAATCAGTTTTTAATAAATACCCCGAATTTGATGATGTTCGTATGATTCATATTGTAAAATAAAAAAATGCGGATGAACCGCATTTTTTTATATGTTCATATTACTAATCACAAATTTCCAATCTATTAAACTTTCCAGAAATGTTTCTATGAAGTCTGCGCGACGATTTTGAAAATCTAGATAATATGCATGTTCCCATAAATCTAATGTCAAAATAGGTTTAATCCCATGGGCAATAGGCGTGTCTGCATTTTTTGTTGCAATAATTTCAAAACCTTTTGCGGCGTCGTGCGTTAACCACACCCACCCAGAACCAAAAACACCGTTTGCGATGGTCTTAAATTTTTCTTTGAATTCGGTAACGCCACCAAATGCATCAGATATTATATCTGGGACCGCATTGTTTCCACGTCCCATACAATTGAAAAAGAATTCATGATTAAAAATCTGGGCGGCATTGTTAAATATCTTTTCCGCGTTTGTGTCCCCCACAGAATTTATAATCATTTCACGCAAATCCATATTCGCATATTTTGTGTCGGCAATCAGTTTATTAAGATTTGCGATATAGGTTGCCAAATGTTTCCCATAATGAAATTTAATTGTTTCAGCGGACATATATGGTTCAAGTTCTGTTTCGCGGAACGGCAATGGATAATCGTTAAGGTTGAACATAGGTTTCTCCTTTTTTCAAATTTTACAATAATGTTTCTGGGTTGCCACAGGAAAAATAGTTTATTTTTTGATAAAAATTACTTGCACATTGTGGGTTCTTGTTTCTATAATCAAAACACAAACAAAAAAGGAGAAAAAATGAAAAAAATCTTTGGGGCACTCGCTGGTGCAATGTTCGTTGGAAATGCGGTCGCCGCAGATATCACTGTCTATCATATGCCGACATGTCCGCATTGTCATCATGCACGTGATTATATTTCGCAAAACCTGGTTTATGAATATCCGACATTAAAAGTTACAACGGTTGATGTGACCCAAGATGTGAACAGAGGGGCATTTATTGATGCATTGAAAAAGTGCAAATACGAATCGGGTGGTGTTCCAGTTATGGTTATTGGTGAAAAATGCTTCCAAGGATTTTCTGAGGCCATGGGCGATGAAATTCGCAATGCAATAGAAGCAGATTTGGATGATGCCGCAAAGAAAACTGCCGCAGAAAATAAAAAAGCGTTGGCTGCGGATGCAGAGGGATTTCGTAAAGCACACACCGATAGAGAAAATGTAGAAGTAGAATTTGTTGCCCAGGCCCAAGAACCTGCACAGGTTGAACCACAGGATGCCCAGGCAAATAGTGCACCGACACCAAATAAAAATGATAGTTGGGTATTTTATGTAATACTGGGTGTGTTGGTTGCAGGTTTGGGTTTCGTTTTAACACGCAAGGGCAAAAAATAACGGATAAGCGCGATGTTTAATTTAACTTGGCTTGATTATGCGTATTTCTTCGTATTGTTGGCCTCTACGGTATGGGCCACGATACGTGGTGGAATTTATGAAACCGTCGCGACTCTGTCATGGGTTGTGGCGGCCATAACCGCGCGTTTTGTATCCCCCATGTTGGATAAGGTTTTCCAAGGTTGGTTCGGGGTTAGTGAATCTACGGTTGGGACATTGGTCGCATCGTATTTCATTGTGTTCTTTGTAATATTGTTGATAGTCGGGTTCTTTAATCAAAAATTACGGGACAGAATTCAGGCCAGTATGATGAGCGTTACCGATCACACCCTTGGGGTAATATTCGGTATAGTGCGCAGCGTTGTTATCATGGGCGGTGTATATTGGGGTGCACTATGGTATTTTTCCGATGCACCACGTATGCCACATTGGATAGAAGATGCGCGTTCGCGCCCGATTATGCAAATGACGGCCATTAAATTGGATGAATGGTTTATCCCCGGACCAACAAGTAAATTGTTGTTGCGCGATATTGATGGCACGCGTGAATCAAAAAAGATTTTTGATAATTTGATAAATCCGCGTGTTGTTGATAAAGAATCAGCGAAAGCAAAACCGGCGGAAAATGCAAACGAAGAAACCGGATATAAAAATTCGGAACGTAACGCGTTGGAAAATCAACTTTTGCAAATAGAAAGCGTCGCAAACGCAATTGAAAAGCGAGAGCAAGAGCGCGCAAAGCAAGAAGAGAAATAATAAAACGGAACCAAACGGTTCCGTTTTTAAATTCCTGGTGCCAGTTGTCGGACTTGAACCAACGACCCTCTGATTACAAATCAGATGCTCTACCAGCTGAGCTAAACTGGCGACACCACACAATTATACATATTGAAACAGGTAAAGCAAGCAAAATTTTGAAAATAAATCTTGAAAATGTGGTTTGGTGGTTTAGTATGTAATACATGATTAAAAAACCTGAACTTTTGGCGCCTGGGGGAACATTGGACGCGTTCAAGACCGCGATTTTGTATGGCGCGGATGCTATTTATGCTGGCTTGCCGGGTTTTTCGATGCGTGCGCGTGCAAAAATTACCACCGAAGAGGTTAAATCGGGTATAGAATTGGCGCATGCGGCGGGCAAGAAAGTTTATCTGGCATTCAACCTGTTTGCACATGATCATGAATTTGCGAATATGCCACGTGTTTCAGAAATAATAAATTACCTGAAACCTGATGCGTTGATCGTGGCGGATCCCGGTGTTTTAATGTGGGTACGCGAACATCATCCCGACATGCCAATTCATATTTCTACCCAGGCCAATATTTGTTCTGCACAATCGGTTAAGTTTTGGCAAAATGCTGGCGCATCGCTGTGCGTGTTGGCGCGTGAGGTTTCACATAATGAATTTGTTTCTATTCGTCGTGAATGCCCAGATATAAAACTTGAAATATTTGTGCATGGCGCAATGTGTATGTCTTATTCTGGGCGTTGTTTGCTGTCAAACTTTATTACCGGACGTCCGTCAAATCGGGGGGCGTGTGCGCAACTGTGTCGGTGGAAATATGATGTGATTTTGCGCGAATGCGAAACCGGGATAGAGATGCCAATCGAAGAAGATGAACGTGGCGCATATATCATGAATTCCAAAGATTTGTGTTTGATGCCCCGTTTGGCCGAAGTTTTAGAATCAGCACCTGATTCATTGAAAATCGAAGGCCGCAATCGCAGCGAATATTACGTGGGGTCGGTTGTACACGCCTATCGTTGCGCCATAGATGATTATGCGCGCGACCCAGAACATTTTAATCCTGAAAAATATATGGATATGTTGAATGTGTTAGAAACACGTGGATATACAACGGCGTTCTTTGATGGGCCGGTGCCACCAGATGCGCATAATTATGAAACCGCGCGTTCATCATCGGAATATCATGCCGCCGGTGTGGTTACAGAAAAAACAAATGATGAAATTATATTGGAATTGCGTAATGAAACCAAGGTTGGTGATGAAATATCTTTTGTGTTGCCACATTCAACAACCGGCGCAAATGTGAAATTAACGCAAATCATAGATGCTAAGACGCGTCATGATTTACCAAAACAATCCGCGGGCCAGCATAATTCAATAATTATTCCACGTGCGTGGGTTTCGGATAGTGATTGGGATAAAATTGTTCCGTTGGTTTTGGCGTATAAACACAAATAATTTTTATCTGTTGCGTTCGCGCCCGTGCGAATGTTCGTTTTGATAGGTCATACTTTGTTCCATTCTTTTTGTCTGACCTTGGGTATGTTGTGTGCCAACGGGTGTGTTAATAATATCTTGGATAGTTTTCATTCCGACGGTAATCATTGCATTTGCGTTATCTATGACCTCTTGCTTTTCGACATCGGTATTTATACATGCAACGGTGTTTCTTTCGTCGCTGTGCATCATTTTTGCGTTCCATTTTGCACGATGATTAAATACCGCCATGCGCAAGTAAATAACGACAGGCGATGTGTTTGGAATTGCGAACATTGTATCACGCAAATCGTTTAGGGCGATGTTCCATGCGTCAATCAATTTACCACCGTTAAGCCATAACAATGTGCTTTTGCCGATAAATACAGATTCCAACGCATTATCTATCTGGTTTCGAATTTCCAATGGTATAGAATTCATATCAAAATCATTTCTGTTTTGACCGCATACCATCGCCATAAGTTTTGATACATCAGAATTCATAATGCTGCCTTTATTGGTGCTGACGCGTCATAAATTTGTTATACAGACGTTGAAATGAACGCGGATTATCCAAATTACCATATGCGCTTGGTGGCAATGTTTGCAACCAAGAAAAGAAATTTTTTGATGCGCCACCCGGCAACATATTAGGTTTAACAGTTGTTAACAAGGTCAATGTATCAAACGATGTTACGGCCTGTTCAAATTCTTGCATTGCGGCTTCGGCGGTGGCGTCGGTTTCTTGGACATTTTTGGTTGATGGTAAAATCTTGTCCTTGTCTTCGTCGGTCATCATTTTCTTAGATTCTGTACTTTTATGCGATTTACAGAAATCAGTTAAATATTGGGTGGCGGCATTTGGATTTTGTGTATTTAGTTTCGCAATTAATTCTTCGGTTTCGTGCAGGGCATTGAACCATGATTCACCAACCGACATTTTTTGATTGCGGAATTTTTGCACCAATGCGTTATAAAGTTTAAAATACGCATCGGCCAGTGTTTTCTTTTCATAGGTGCTTAATTTCGTACCTGGACGATTGATTTTTATCTCCATTTTACCACCTTTTGCTTGAACATATTCATTTTACTCTTTTCTACATATAATTACAATGTTTTTTATTGTCAAGTGGGCAAAATGATAAAACTTTTTGACATATGGTAAATATTGCGCCATTATGTTAGGGTCGTATTCCTAAAAAAACACTATTTCCAAAAATGGGTGGTGCGGGGGATAGGGCACCAATCTTGCCAATAATGGGGG
>JAFZTZ010000101.1 GCA_017618595.1 Alphaproteobacteria bacterium | reverse complement strand
TGCATCCGCATAGGCCCTATCTGTCCACATCTTGATTTCTGCGTCAACAATTTCTGCGGTCTTTTCAGACGCACTTTCCAATGGCACCTTGTGCCCGAAACTTTGCACCTGGTTCACCGCAACCATACCAATTTTTGACGACATACCTGCGGTGGTAATAGAACGCCGTGCAAGACGCGTTGCCATCGCGATATCGGCTTCGGCCCCGGTGGTAATTTTATTTGGTCCAAAGAATATTTCTTCGGATGCGCGACCCGCCATCTGTATAGCCAGGTCTGCGCGCACTTCGTCAATAGACATTGAAACTTTGTCATCTATTGGTAAATGTTGAACCATTCCCAACGCGCGTCCACGCGGGATAATTGTCGCCTTGTGAATCGGGTCGGTAACATCGGCGTATGTTGTCGCGACAAACGCATGGCCGGCCTCGTGATAGGCGGTCAATTTGATGTCTTCGGGGCGCATTTTGCGGAACTTACGCGGTCCCATCATCAGTTTATCGCGCGCTTCTTCCATATCTTCTTGGTTAACCAATTTATGCCCAACACGCACCGCATGCAATGCAGATTCATTTAACAGGTTTTCCAAATCTGCACCCGAAAATCCGGTTGTTCCACGCGCCACATTTTCAAGATTCACATCTTTGTCCATCTTAATTTTTTTCGCGTGCAATTCCAAAATTTCGCGCCGCCCATTCATATCAGGCAATTCAATATAAACCTGGCGGTCAAAACGGCCGGGGCGCAACAATGCCGGGTCCAACATATCGGGGCGATTCGTCGCACCAATAACGATAATACCCGTTTCGTTTGAAAATCCATCCATTTCAATCAGCAACTGATTTAATGTCTGTTCACGATCTTGGTCATTAAATGAATTTTGGCTGCGGCGTTGACCAATTGCATCTATTTCATCGATAAATAACAAACACGGCGCATTGCGTTTTGCCATTTCAAAAATTTCTTTGATTTTTGCAACCCCAAGGCCGACGATAATACCGGAAAAATCACTGCCCGATGCTGCAAAAAATGGAACATTTGCTTCGCCTGCAATGGCACGCGCCAATAATGTTTTACCGGTTCCCGGTTCCCCCGACAACAACACCCCACGTGGCACACGTGCACCAACGGCGGCAAATTTTGATTTATCGCGCAGGAAATTTACAATTTCCATCAGTTCTTGTTTTTCAGAATCTATGCCGGCAACATCTTTAAATGTTGTCTTTGGTTTTCCGGTTACAATTTTCGTTGGATTTTGCCCCAGCAGCGCACGCCCTATTCCGCCCCCGGCACCGCGCATACCACGGAAAATCCACCATATAAACAAGATTCCCATTAAAATTGGCACCCATGTTTCAAGGTACCCCAACCACCCACGTGATGAATCTATGGTAACCATTGTGCCATCTTTGGAAAATTGTTCCAACAATTCCGGATTATAAACCATAACCGCACTATACTTCGTTCCATCGGCAAGTACGCCCGTGGCCTTGTCGCCCTTGATATTCATTGTTTTAATATCTTCTGCACGACGCAACACATCCGAAAATGACAATTCCACCGGTTCAGACGCAACAACTACGCCGTCGGGATTTACCGTTTCATGCGGTGTAAATGCGTACCCAATGACCACAGCAAATAACGCCGCCGCCAAAACCAAAAATAAAGTTGAATGATTACGTGGTTTATTTTTTTTGTTTAACATATCTCTTTCTATTCCTTTTCCTAAAACTTGTTTTTTCACCTTCGGGAACAATTAAAATCTGGCCGCGCAAACGACGCACCGTACAATGCCCAAGCGTGAATTTGCAGTCCGCATGCAATTTATTTAGTGCCGCCGACAAAGAATTCAATCGTGCCTGGTATCTGTCCCCCCCGATTTTTTGAATAAGATTCCCAAAGAACTTTAAACTAATATCAGGCCCCAGGTCAAACAGAAAAGTTTCATCAAACAACGCATATCCATCTTTCATAACACGCCGAACCAGGTGCGAAACATTTTTTTCCGCGCTTATCCGCACACGCCCAAGATTCTGGATAGCCAACAACATACGTTCATCGGTAACCCCGATTGCATCTTGGAATACATGACGGTTTTGGCGAATTTTGACGCGCGTATAGTGCGGGTCATCGTTCATTTCATCTGAAAAATATTTGATATTATTGTCGTCGCAATATTTTTTTAATTCCGCCCGAAACACATTTAATAGTGGGCGCAGAATTGTGATTCCATCATTTGACCCTATACTGCGCATCGCCGCAAGGCCGTAAACCCCGCTGCCCCGCGCAAGATTCATCCAAAATGTTTCAATTTGGTCATCGGCCTGGTGCGCGGTAACAATGTATTTAATATTATTTTCATGGCAAAAATCTGTCATAAATTTATACCGCGCGACACGTGCTGCATCTTCAAGGCCATTTTCTGGTTTTTCCCCACGCCAGTAAAAAACATGGCATGGCACATTTAATTTTTTGCACAAATCTTGGACATAGGCGGTTTCGGTATCGGCGGCGTCACGCAGGCAATGATTCACATGCAGACACACCACATCCATACCCATTTCCACCAACCAATGCAACAGCGCCACAGAATCAAC
>JAFZTZ010000100.1 GCA_017618595.1 Alphaproteobacteria bacterium | reverse complement strand
GGAATCGAAGAAGAAGTTGTATATGACCGCGCAGAAACAGGCCTGTATCAATATTCATCGGTTGGTAAAACGGGTGGTGCGTATACATCATTGGCCAATGCGTTAACCGACCCCGAAGGTGAAGACGCGGCCGCATGGAATACACAAAAAGACGCAACCAAACAGAAACTTAAAGCCGGTGGCATTGTGGCGGCCGGTGGTGTTGCGGGCGGTGTATTGGGTAATACCGCGATAAACACCGACACATTAAAAAATGTTGTAGGCGCATTCAAAAAATAACTTACCAAATTTATTTGTTGCCCTTTGACACAACTGGTGCTACTATTTTGGCACGTATAACAAAAAGGAAATGTTATGTTATTAAAAGGTAAAAAGATTTTAATTACGGGCGTTGCGAATGATTGGTCTATGGCATGGGCAATTGCAAAACGTGCACACGAAAATGGTGCAGAAATCGCGATGCCGTATGCGATGCCGGCGCTGGAAAAACGCGTACGGCCACTCGCAGAACAAATTGGTGCAAAATTTGTCCAGGAATGCAATGTTCAAAACGATGAACAAATGGATTCGTTGTTCGCAAATATCGAAAAAGAATGGGGCCATTTGGATGGTATGTTGCACGCAATCGCGTTTTCTGACAAGAACGAATTAAATGGTCGCTATGCCGATACAACGCGCGATAATTTCAAAAATACAATGGATATTTCCGTTTATTCGTTGGTTGATTTGACGCGTCGCGCATCAAAACTGATGACCGATGGCGGTTCTATTGTGACCCTGACATATTTCGGTGGGGAAAAATCTGTTCCAAATTATAATGTGATGGGTGTTGCAAAATCTGCATTGGATTCATCGGTTCGTTATTTGGCATCTGACCTTGGTCGTGATAAAATCCGTGTTAATGCGATTAGTGCGGGCCCGATTTTAACATTGGCATCAAGTGGCGTCGGCGGAATCAAATCGCTGTTACGTTTGAACGCAGAACAAACACCATTGCGCCGTAATATGACATTGGACGATGTTTCGGGTGCAGCGGTTTATCTGTTAAGTGATTTGTCGTCGGCGGTTACTGGCGAAGTCCACCATGTTGATTGTGGGTATTCTACAACCGGTATGATGCCGAACGAATTAAAAAATATGCTATTAAAGGCATTAGACGAACAGTAAAAATAAACCCCGCAACCGCGGGGTTTTTAATTTATTTTCCAAGTACATTTTCGGGGGTTGACACATTACAAAGACCAATAACGAAATCAACCAACGCCCAAAAGCAAACCGCAATACCTGGCAGAATCAATAACCAACCAATTGTTCCCATCAGCAACATTGCAATACCTTGGCCATTTTTGCCAACATAAAATTTATGAGCGCCAAAAATACCCAAGAACCAAGCCAACAACAAGTAAACGACCATGGATCTGTCGTTTGTCAATTTGTTTATTTTTTTTGATAATGTCATCTCTGTTGGACGGCCACATTTTGGGCATGCTTTTGCTTTATCCGAATGTTTATATCCGCATTCACGACAGTAAATCATCGCCATATTTTTTCCTTTTTTATTTCTTGATTATGTTCCTATTTTAGCAAATATTTTTATCTTTTTCCATTGTATTATTTTTACAGGTTTTCTATAATATTGGTATGACGAAAACAGCAGACCTTTTTATCCGTGCCGAGCACGCAGATTTAATAAAAAAACTGAACGAATGGGACATCGCGTATCACCAAAACGATGCACCAATTGTTGATGATGCAACATACGATGCGGCGAAAAAACGCGCATTGGCCATAGAAGAAGAATATCCCGAACTTGCGCAGGGTGGGGCATCAACACATGTTGGTGCGGCGCCATCGTCAAAGTTTAAAACATTGACCCATTCGGTTCCGATGCTGTCTATATCAGACGTGTTCGATGAACGCGAAGTTGCCGATTGGTTTAACAAATTACCAAATCAAGATTTATTTATTGAATTAAAGGTTGATGGTGTGTCATATGCGGCGCGCTATGAACATGGGGTATTGGTCCAAGGTTTAACCAGGGGCAGCGGTGTCGCCGGTGAAGATATAACCGAAAACCTGAAAACTATTCCCGATATTCCACAAAAACTTTCTGGGCAGTATCCCGATGAAATAGAAGTTCGTGGCGAAGTATATATGTTGCGTGATGATTTCATCGCGCTGAATGCCGCGGCGGCAGAAACAGGGGATAAAGTATTTGCAAATCCGCGTAATGCGGCGGCGGGGTCTTTGCGTCAATTGAATCCGGCGGTGACCGCATCACGTAAATTATCGGCATTTGGTTATACATATGGTGCGGTATCTGAAAAAATGTGGCGCAGTCAATCGGAATATTTTGATCGGTTGGAATCATGGGGATTTAAAACAACGCGCAAATGGGCGCGGCATGCAAATTCTATGGATGAAATTCAGGCGATGTATAACGACATAATACTGACACGCGCAGAAATTCCATTTGATATTGACGGTTTGGTTATCAAGGTAAACGATGTCGCAACCCAAGAGAAAATGGGTGCCCGCGCCAACAGTCCACGTTGGGAGGTCGCATATAAATTCCCTGCGGCCCGCGCGGTAACCGCGTTGCGTGGTATTACAATTCAAGTCGGTCGCACGGGCGTTCTGACCCCGGTTGCCGAATTGGAACCAATTAACATTGGTGGCGTGGTTGTGTCACGTGCAACATTGCATAACGCCGATGAAATTGCGCGGTTAAATGTTCGTGTCGGGGACAAGGTTACCGTTCAACGTGCTGGCGATGTTATACCACAAATTGTTGGGGTCGCGGAACAGAACCCAAATGCAACGGACTTTGTTTTTCCAACAAAATGTCCGGTGTGCGGTGGTGATGTGGTGCGTAGTGATGGTGCGGTCGCGTTTCGCTGCGTAAATACACTTGGTTGTCCGGCGCAACGTATCGGCGAATTGGAACACTTTGTTTCGCGCCCCTGTTTTGACATAGACGGCATCGGAACGCGCCAAATAGAATTGTTCATATCACGCGGTTGGATTGAAAGTCCCGCGGATATATTCACATTGATTGAAAAGCATGGTGATGAAATTCGCAGAATGGATGGGTTTGGTGCGAAATCTGTTGATAATTTGCGTAAATCAATTGAAGGCGCACGCACCCAGGACCTGCACCGTTTCTTGACCGCCATTGGTATCCCAGATGTTGGTAAAACAACGGCGAAGTTATTGGCGAATAATTTTGGAAATTTGGCATCTGTACGTGCGGCGACAATGTCTGAATTAACGGCAATTGACGGCATTGGTGATGTGATGGCGCGTGAAATTGTTTCGTTCTTTGCAAATGCGCGTAATATTGCGGTCATAGATGAATTGCTAAAATATGTTACGGTCAAAGACGCAATTAAAACCGCAACAAAATCCGAAGTATCCGGCAAGAAAATTGTGCTGACCGGGACACTTGCCAACTATGGCCGTGATGACGCACGCGAAATATTGGAACGTCTTGGTGCGCGGGTCCAGGGATCTGTATCTGCCAAGACGGATATTGTCCTTGCGGGTGCCGATGCCGGTTCAAAATTGACCAAGGCGCAAGAGCTGGGGATAACCATTTGGGATGAATCTGATTTGGAACGCGTAATCAAAAATGCGGGGGCGGATAATGACGGACAATAAACGGCATGAAAACCAACGCGAAGAAGAACCAAAAAAGGTGTCGTTTAAATGGCGGCTTATTGTTTGGTGCTTTAATTTATTTTTGGTCACAGCTGTTTTTGTCGCGTTTTATGTCGCAATAATTTATTTCCGTATGCCATCGTTGGATGCAATATTAAATGAAACGCGTGCGCCAGCAATTGTGTTTATGGACAAAGACGGCGCGGAAATACGCACATCAAATAAAATTATGGGGACGCCCGTATCCGTTGATACATTACCCCCACACGTATGGCAGGCGATTGTCGCAATTGAAGATAAAAGATTCTTTACCCATGGCCCATTTGATACGCGTGCGATATTTCGTGCCGTTATATTGAATGCGGTTCGGGGACATTTTGCGGTTGGTGGATCATCAATTACACAGCAAACTGCCAAGAATATATTCCTGTCGCGCGATAAAAAGATTTCGCGCAAGGTCCAAGAACTGATTCTGTCATATTGGTTGGAAAATCGTTTCAATAAAAATCAAATTCTTGATTTGTATATGAATCGTGTATCATTGGTGGGCGGTTTGCGTGGCATAGATGCGGCATCGCGTGCGATGTTTGGGTGCGCGGCAACCGAACTTTCCATTGCGCAATCTGCACAAATTGCTGCGATGTTAAAGGCACCGACCACATACAGCCCATATCGCAACCCACAAAAAAATATTGATCGTGCGCGCGTGATACTGCAAGAAATGGTGCGCCAGGGCTATATTGATATAAACCAGGCACGCACCGCGGCATCTGAATTGGCGGCGGCCCCAGGGACAACGGATACAAATCTGTATCGGTACTGGACGGACTTTGTAACCGATGAATTAAAATCGCAAATTGGAATAATGGATTCAGATGTATATGTTCACACCACATTGGATACAAAATTGCAAAATAAAATAACATCTGTGATGCCATCGCATGTTGGTGGATACCAAGGTGCCGCCGTCGCCATGTCGCGTGATGGTGCAATTCGTGCGATGGTCGGTGGAACAAATTACCAGGTCAGTCAGTTTAATCGTGCAACCGCGCGTCGTCAACCCGGCAGCGCATTCAAGCCAATCGTATATTTAACGGCATTGGAAAATGGTATGACGCCTGTTTCTATGGTAAATGATTCGCCATTTGCAATTGGTGATTATAACCCAAAAAATTACAACGAAAAATATTATGGCGATATAACATTGGCCACCGCATTTGCAAAAAGTGTTAATTCTGTTCCGTTAAAGTTGACCGCACAATACGGTTTAGATTCTGTGCTGAATATGGCGTCGCGTTTGGGGGTTGGTGGAAAATTACGTCGGGAATTTTCAACGGTTTTGGGCGCATCGGAAATGACGCTGCTCGATTTAACAAATGTGTATGCGGTGATATGGAATAATGGGATGTCGGTGCATCCATATGCGATTACGCGGGTCACAGATGTACGCGGAAATGTTGTGTATGAACGTAATCCATCTGATACATTTCAAATTCTGTCGCCAGATACAGTTGGGTATATGACGGAATTATTGGGGGATGTTATAAAGCCAAACGGCACCGGCCATCGCGCTGCAACCAATGGTGTTATTGGCGGAAAAACCGGAACCAGTAATGATAATCGTGATGCGTGGTTTGTTGGCGCAACAGATAAAATAATATTGGGCGTTTGGGTTGGTAATGATGACTTTACCCCAATGGGTTCCAAAATAACGGGTGGCACAATTCCCGCCGAAATATTCCATGACATTGTAAAATAAAACCCGCCAAGAATTCTTGACGGGCATCGGTGTAAAAAACAAAAAATTTTATTTCAGCGGACGTTCAATGAACATAAGTATTAACCATACCACCGCGGCAATACCGATTATCGCATAAACGATATTGCTTAGCATCGTTGCCGGTCCAAACAACCACGCAACCAGGTCAAAATTAAATATCCCGACCAGTCCCCAATTTATTGCCCCGATAAAAGTTAACGGTGCAAGAACATAATCTATTAATCCTTTCATTTTTCTCTCCCATAGAAATTGTTTGTATTTGTCTTTTGGACATTTGCATTATACCGCACACACAAGGCCCAGACAATACGAACAAATACCTATAGTAGTGGTTAGTGGAAGTTGTTAGTGGGGCAGTAATGGGAAAACAAAAAACCGCCCAATTGGGCGGTAGAATTTAGAATCCGAAGACCATTCTTTGTTTTGATTGACGTTTCTTTTCGTTGCGAACGGCTTCTTCTTTCAAACGTTTGCGTTTTGTTGTTGGTTTTTCATAACGCTGACGTTCTTTCATTTCGCGATAAAGTCCTTCCTTTTGGGATTTGCGCTTTGCGACGCGCAGTGCCTGTTCAACGTTGTTATCACGTACAAGAACCTTAACCATTAACTATTCACCCCCTTTGGCGACTTTATTTTGTATTGTTATTTCTGGTGGAGCTGATGGGACTCAAACCCACGACCTCCTGAATGCAAATCAGGCGCTCTAATCAACTGAGCTACAACCCCAGAACTTAGCAGGGCATATTTTATGCGTATTTTGGACAAAAGTCAATAAAAAAGTTCCGTGCATACAAAATAAAATTCATAAAGTTTTTATTGTCCAAATATAAAAATTTATTTAAAATGGCAACCATGAAAACAAAACTAGAACTTGATAGACCAATTGTTATGGTTGGGCTGATGGGCGCCGGCAAGACAAGTGTGGGGCGCGCATTGGCACATCATTTGGGTGTTCCGTTTATTGATTCGGACAAAGAAATTGAACGCGCCGCCGGATGCAGCGTGGTTGATATATTTTCATTGTATGGGGAAAAAGAATTTCGTCGCGTTGAACGCCAGGTTGTTGACCGTCTTATTGATTCGCCACCGCGGGTCAAGGTTATATCCACCGGCGAAGGTGCGTTTATAACCCCAGAAATCCGGGAACGTGTGTTAAAGGATGCGATTAGTATTTGGTTAAAAGCAGATCTGGATTTACTGGTCAAACGGACCCAGTTTCGTAACACGCGACCGCAACTTTTGAACAACGATAGTAAAAAAATCCTTGCTCAATTGATCGCAGAGCGGTATAACACATATGCAATGGCAAACATAACCGTTGAAACGTTTGATGAAAGCTTGCATAAAACGCTGACCAAGGTTGTGGATGCACTAACCCAAAACCAAAAGGAACAAAACAATGGCAAGTAAATT
This sequence comes from Alphaproteobacteria bacterium, assembly GCA_017618595.1. Classification (GTDB taxonomy): domain Bacteria; phylum Pseudomonadota; class Alphaproteobacteria; order Rs-D84; family Rs-D84; genus Enterousia. Next base: position 541 of record JAFZTZ010000100.1, on the reverse strand, counting down.
TCTGAAAGAATTTCGTGATTTTGCGGAACGCGGTAACGCAATCGACATGGCAATAGGTATCATCGTCGGGTCTGTGATGACCGGCGTTGTCAATTCATTGGTCAAAGATGTTATTATGCCACCAATAGGACTTTTGATTGGCGGTGTTGATTTTTCACAATGGTTCTTTGTTTTGACGGGCGGAAATGGCCAAACATTTAACACCATTGCCGAAGCCCAGGCCGCTGGTGCAACGACACTTAATTTGGGTGTGTTTTTAAATACAGTTATCAGTTTCATTATCACAATGTTTGCGGCGTTCCTTATTGTTCGCACCGTCAACAAAATGAAGGCCAAGAAAGCGGTTACAACACGCACATGTCCATATTGCAAATCTACGGTTGATATTACCGCAACAAAATGCCCCCATTGCTGCTCTGCATTGGAAGCAGGCGAGGTTAAGCCAGCCGAAGAAAGCGACATGAGCAAGGGTTTAAAGAAATTAAAGAAAATGGTAAAGATTAAAAAATAAAAACACCGCCCATTTGGGCGGTTTTTTATT
>JAFZTZ010000099.1 GCA_017618595.1 Alphaproteobacteria bacterium | reverse complement strand
TTCTCTCCATTATTCTGAAACCTCAACAGAATCTATGTACGTACGACTTACACTTTCAAGTGGCACGGGTTTATAGTTTTCTGCGGTAATAGAAAAGTCATCTTCGTTTTTTGGTAAAATTGTTACAGTTTCAAACGCAGATGATGAACTGGTCGATGTTTTTGTGGGGGTATAGGTCTTTGCGCGATATTTGCCACGGAAACGATCAGGAATGTTTATGTAATCCATTGGATTCACACCCGATGATACCAATGACATCTCGCTGGCCGGTGATATATTTACAATATTTGTTTTATAAATTGGTATTGTAAACGCCGAAACAGGTGTTTTGGCAACCGTTGTTGTGCCGTCGCCATTTAATCTGACAATTTGCATCGCACGTTCATTTAACCCATTCGGGCGTAATCTAAACAATCCGTTTGCACCGATATATCCACCGGCATTCATCAGATATGGCGCAACACCATTTTGTGAATATACGGCACCGATTGCGAGTATGGTCGCATCATATCCAATTGCCGCCATACGCGATGGTTTTACCGTTGAGGCCGATTCATATATGGTGGAAAAGTTAGATGATATTTCTGGTAACGTTGCAAATACAGATCCTGTCATGGTTAGGTCTGATGCAATATTTCCTTCTTCCCACATTGGAGTCCCGTAAAATTGTGCATCACGCACCCCAAGTCCGTAATAACGCAAGAATGATGCCAATGATTTTGAATCGTCCGAATTACCTAGGAATAGTACCGAATCGTACGGCAATTTTCCAAGGGTGTCTGTGCGATTTATATTTTCAAGTTGCCGTGCCAAAGATGACTTTTCCACCGGGGACAAGTTTTCATGATTCAATATCCCGGATAATATTTCCTTGGCGCGTGTGTTTGCGGCATTTCTTGCCGTATACATGGCTGCATCCATTGCGGCGCTCTTGATAGAATCAGTGTTACGTTCATCATAATAGAATACACCAACATTATCTATGTTATAAACATCACTAATGTATTGTGCGGTGCCGGCCATTACACGACCAGATGCGTTATTTGGTGCCAAGACAATGAAACTTTTCGCACCCATTGAACTCATTTCCTGTAATGTGGCTTCGATAGTATTTGATGGGATTACCGCCATACTAAATACCCCGTTTCCAACCGCAGATGTATCAGATGTAAATGAAAGCGCAGGAATATCAGACGGTTTTACTTCACGTAAAATACGTGCATTTTCGGCAAAAACAGGCCCAATTATAACTTCTGGATTTGATGCGACCGCCGTTTGAATAACCTGGGACACGTCTTCGGTACCGGTATCATAGAAACTCATTTGTAATTCTGATGGAGCGAATTGCATATATGCCGCTTCTATCGCGGGTAATATTGTTTTACCAATCGCGGCCTTGGGGCCACTGGTTGGCAACAATACCGCAATGGTATGTGTGTCAGATGTGCCATACAGCCCCGCACTAAATGTACCGTATTGTAATTCGGCAGGCATCCCGACAGGCGCATCGTCGGCCTCGGAATACCAATGACTATTGCCACCGCCACAGCCCGCCAGAGTGGCCAATAAAACCAAAAAACCAAGTAATCTTGTTATAATATGCATTGAAAAATCCATTTTATTCTGTATTATTTTACTATAAAGGATTGATAAATGCAAACAGGCTTTTACATTGTTGGCACACCAATTGGAAATTTATCAGATATGTCGCCACGTGCGATAGAGGTTCTGAAGAGTGTTGATTTAGTTGCCGCCGAAGATACGCGCGTGTTTGGTAAAATTGCGTCTCATTTTGATATAAAAACGCCACGTGTGTCTTGTCATGAACACAATGAACGGGATGTTATTGACGGATTGGTTGAACGTGTGCGTGGTGGGGCATCCATTGCGGTTGTTTCTGATGCGGGAATGCCGGGAATAAGCGATCCGGGTTTTCGGGTTGTTCGTGCCGCACGTGATGCGGGTGTGCCGGTTTTTGTTGTGCCTGGGCCGACGGCGGTCATATCGGGATTGGTGTTAAGTGGTTTCCCAACCGATAGATTTACATTTTGTGGATTCTTTGATGAAAAGAAATTGCGTGATGACAACAAGATACGTCATACCATAGTTTATTATGAGAGTCCGAATCGGGTTAAAAATACAATCGCGGCAATTGCGCGTGTTATGCCGGAACGGCAAATCGCTATTGTTCGCGAAATTACAAAAATACATGAACAAGCCATAATCGGATATCCGGCAGATTTGGTTAATATGGATGATGTGCGCGGTGAAATAGTTATTGTTGTTGCGCCCGCACCCGAACATAAAATGTCTGATGACGAAATTAGTGAAATAGTAAATGATGTTGCGGCGTCATCTACCAAAGGTGCGGCGGCGGATTTAGCAATGCGCGCAGGGATATCAAAAAAAGAAGCATATAACAGATTATTAAAACGGGATAAAAAGTAATGATAAAATTCGTTGGTGCTTTTGACAGAGTTTGCGATTTACCAGAAACACAGTTTTCTGAATACGCGTTCGCTGGACGCAGTAATGTTGGTAAATCATCACTTATAAACGCGATTGTTGGTGCGCCGGTTGCGCGTACATCAAATACGCCGGGGCGCACGCAAACATTAAATATGTTCAATATTGATGATAGAATTTCTATTGTTGATTTGCCGGGATACGGGTATGCGCGTGTGTCCAAGGTCGACGCGGAAAAATGGATGATACGTTTTCAAGAATATATAACAACGCGTCGGCAACTTAAAAGATTATTTGTGTTAATCGATTCGCGTATTGGTCCCAAAAATTCAGATTTAGATTTAATGCATTTTTGCGATGCGAATGGCATTTCTTATCAGGTTATATATACCAAAAAAGATAAGCGTGTTCGTGAAACCAACCAGGTTGATATAGATTGCGATGCGCATCCGGCAATGGTTGCAGATATATTGGAAACATCCGCAGAAAAGAAATATGGAATCGATACCATAAGGGCAATCATTGGCATTAAATAATAATGTTTTTTGTGTTTCTAATCCGGCGCGAATGCTGGACGGGCTTTGGCATATTATTTGCGAATCAAAAATCGATTTACCAAACATTCTGATTTTTGTGCCAAGTCGTCGTGCCGCACGCACCATAGAAAAAATGATTGTTGATAAAATTGGGCATGCGTGCATCTTGCCAAAAATTGTTCCACTTGGGGTTGGACTTGAAGGTGAAGATATAGAAAATATCGAAAATGCAACAACTGTTTCTGTGCGTGAACGCGTTGTTACAATGGCATATAT
>JAFZTZ010000016.1 GCA_017618595.1 Alphaproteobacteria bacterium | reverse complement strand
TCTTCTTCGGCCAATGCATCTTCAATGGAAATAATTGGATATTTTGCAATCAAATCTTCATAGAAAGTAATCATATCATCCGAAGACATTTGTTTGCCTTCGAAATTATATACACCGTCTTTATAAAATTCAGATGATGCAACGTCCAAACCAATTGAAATTTCTTCGCCTGGTTTGTACCCTGCGTCTTTGATCGCCGCGATAATCGCATCTAATGCTTCGGCACAGGAATTAAAGTTCGGTGCAAATCCGCCTTCGTCACCAACATTTGTTGAATGACCGCCAGATTTTAAAATCTTTTTCAAATGATGGAATGTTTCCGCGCCCATTTGAATCGCCGCCGATTCGGTTTTTGCGCCGTTTGGAATAATCATAAATTCTTGGGCATCCAAACCGTTATCTGCGTGTGCGCCACCGTTGATAATGTTCATCATTGGGCGTGGCAAAACATGTGGATTTGCGTTGCCATAAACATCGGCAATGTATTTATATAATGGCATATTCTTTTGGTTCGCAACCGCGCGTGCCGCCGCCATAGATACGGACAGTATTGCGTTCGCACCCAATTTATCTTTGTTTGGTGTGCCGTCAATGGCCAACATTTTTTCATCTAGTTCTGTTTGATTTGATGCATCCATTCCCATAATTTGTGGGGCGATGATATCGTTAACATTTGATACGGCGCGGGAAACGCCTTTGCCCATAAACGCGGTGCCGCCATCGCGCAGTTCCAATGCTTCGAATGAACCGGTGCTGGCCCCGGATGGAACCGCCGCGCGCCCCATTGCGCCGCCGGATAATGTAACATCGCATTCTACGGTTGGATTACCACGCGAATCCATAATTTGACGTGCGTGGATTTTCGTTATTTTATACATAGTTTTCTCCCTTGTCTGTTTTATGTATGTTGTCGTGCTTAAATGTCGTATAATATCCAAATAAAAGCAAGCAAAATAAAAAATATTTTATTGTTGATTTTTATGAGTTTATGTGTAAGTAAAAAACGGCGCAACGCGCCGCTTTTTATATAATTCCCATTATAGATTAGAATGGAATATCGTCACCGATTTCAGAAATTGAAATTTCTTCGGTTGGTGCCGGTGCCGCCGCAGTTGTCGCGCCACCCATTGTATCAACAGATTTTGCACCCGACAGTATTACCATGGTGCCACTAAATTGGTTAAGGACAACCTCGGTCGTGTATGCGTCAACACCTTGCTGATTCTGCCATTTGCGTGTGCGCAATGAACCTTCGATATATAGTTTTGTTCCCTTTTGCAACATACGTTCGGCAACTTCTACTAAATTCGGGCTGAATATCACGATGCGGTGCCATTCGGTCTGTTCTTTCTGTTCGCCGGTTTGTTTATCGCGCCAGCGGTCAGATGTTGCCAGCGAGAAACTAACAACCTTTTGTCCACTCTGCATTGTACGGGTTTGAGGTTCCTGGCCGATATTGCCGACCAAAATTACTTTATTTATGCTTCCTGCCATTTTCGCTTCCTTTGTTAAATCTGATAGTATTGAAGCAGTAATCGTCATAAAATGCAAGAAAAAAGCATAGGACTTGACTTTTAGACGAAAATGTCCTATAATACCGGCATGTAAAAAGGTGGTGCGTTCTGTGCCATCGGGAATTTTCCACAAAAGGACTTTTTTATGCATATAAATGAGATTAAGGCAAAATCGCCGCAACAGCTGTTGAAAATGGCTGAGGATATGGGTATTGAAAATCCATCACAATTAAACGTGCAACAACTGCGTTTCGCGGTTATGCGTGGGTTCGCGGCGGATAAACAAATTACACTTATTGGTGATGGCGTTTTGGAACGTCTGCAAGATGGTTTTGGTTTCTTGCGTGCGCCGGAAAGTAATTATTTGGCGGGGCCAGACGATTTGTATGTGTCGCCAAATTTGGTTAAAAAATATGGCCTTAAGACCGGGGATTATGTCGAAGGTCAGATTCAGGCACCACAAAATGAATCAGAACGTTATTTCGCGTTGGAAACCATTGAACGCGTAAATGGCGATGATCCGGAAAAATTGCGCCACCGCGTTTCTTTTGATGATATGACGCCGTTGTATCCCGATGAACAGTTAAAGATGGAGGTTCCAACGGATACTGATAAAGGGCGTAATTTGTCGGCGCGTGTAATTGACCTTATATCGCCAACAGGTCGTGGCCAGCGTTCTTTGATCGTTGCACCACCGCGTACCGGTAAAACAGTTATGTTGCAGAATATTGCGCATTCTATTGCGACAAATTATCCAGAAGTAAAACTTATCGTGTTGTTGATTGACGAACGTCCCGAAGAAGTTACCGATATGCAACGCAGCGTCAAAGGCGAGGTTATTTCATCTACATTTGATGAACCGGCAACGCGTCATATCCAGGTCGCAGAAATGGTTATTGAAAAGGCCAAACGTTTGGTCGAAGCGGGCCAAGATGTTGTCATATTGCTTGATTCTATTACACGTTTGGGCCGTGCATATAACACAATGGTTCCATCCAGTGGTAAGGTTTTAACCGGCGGTGTTGATGCGTACGCATTGCAGCGTCCAAAGCGTTTCTTTGGTGCTGCGCGTAATATCGAAGGTGGGGGCAGTTTGACCATCATCGCAACCGCGCTGGTTGATACCGGATCCAAGATGGACGAAGTTATTTTCGAAGAATTCAAAGGAACCGGAAACAGCGAAATCATCCTTGATCGTAAATTGTCTGATAAACGCGTTTATCCGGCAATTGATATTACGAAATCGGGAACACGTAAAGAAGATTTGTTGGTCGGCAAAGACACATTGTCCAAGATGTATGTGTTGCGCCGCATTATCAACCCAATGGGAACATTGGAGGCAATGGAATTCTTGTTGGATAAACTGCGTGTGACCAAGACAAATGATGATTTCTTTGGTTCAATGAATCAGTAAGAAAAATCAAATATAAACAAAACGCACCGTTTGGTGCGTTTTTTAATAGGGGAAAACAATGAGAATATATTTGATAATCGCGATTTTGTGCATTGTTGGGGGTGCATATTTACTTGGGGCGCAGGTTGCACAACGAAAATGTGAATTACGCGCCGCACAAAATCAAACAAACGAAATTATACAAACGATATCTATCCAAAGGAAAACAGATGAGAAAGTTTATAATACTGGGGTGCACGATATTCGTCGCATCTTGCACACAAAATACACTATTGCCGAATAATGTTTGTCCATGTAATGCGATTTATGGGTATGCATCAGATTGGGATGTAATTAGTGATGACCTTGCGCGAAACATATATCGTCATAATTTGATGTGCGAAAATATGCGGAATGATTATTCGCTGTAGTATTGAATTAGTGATTCTGCGGCGGTTTTAACCTTTAGTAATGAATTTTCATATGTGTCGCAGTCGCGTGTAATCTTGGAACGGTATGCATCGCGCAAATTGGATGCCATATATCCACAATTGCGCAGGTGTTGAACACAATATTGGTGACCGGTTAGAAACGCGTTTTGTCCACGGACACGGTCGTCATTGGTCGGCCATTCAATATTCAGCGCGTTTTCCAAATTCACCCAAGAATTTTCGCCGACATAATTTCCAATGCGTTCCATCCAATATTCGTTCATTTCTTCTTCGGTCCATGTGCCAACACTTTGAATTTGTATTATGCGCGTGATTAAATCATTGATAGGTTTTTGGTATTTCGCGTCAATTTGGGTTAAACGCGCGCTGCAGAAACAGCGGTTATATGCCATATCTGCATGTTCACAATATCCGTTCATACATTCGGTGTAATCGGCAAGACAACGCGAAGACGATACGCCTTCGTTGCTGATAAGTGTTGTGTTCCCGGCGGTCTGGACATTTGCGTTCGGGTCATAGCGATCTGTGGTGCGTGCGCGCCGTGAAACAACCTTGCGGGCCGATGTCGTTGTTGCCGCACGTGCGGTAGTATTACGTTGTACAACATGTCGTTTTGCGGTCCCTGTTGTTGCCTTGGTGGCGGTTGCTGTTGTGGCGCGTGCACTATTGGTGCGTGGAACAACGCGACGTTTAGTTGCCATGCTTTTCGTCCGAACCACGACGTCCATTGGATTATTTGTTTGGGTCACGGTTGTTCCTGGATTTAATTCGGTGCGCATTTTGTTTGACAGATATGGATACATATATGAATAGGATTGTGGGTCAATATACTTTGATAGACGCCCCGTTGCCGCCGTTGCATTTGTAACCGCGGTGCATATTGCCAAGAATAAAAACAGAACAATCCTTCCCATGTCTTTATTTTAACCCAAAAGGCATTTATAAAACAATAAAAAAAACACCCAAATGGGTGTTTAATTTGCTTTTTTAAATATCAACGAAGTGTTTATGCCACCAAAGGCAAAGTTGTTATTCATAACATAATTCGTGTCTATATTGCGTCCTGTTTCAATTATATAATCTAAATGTCCGCAATTTTCATCTGGGGTGTGCAGATTTAATGTTGGTGCAAACCATCCATCGTTCATCATTTGAATCGACCAAATAGATTCCAATGCACCGCATGCGCCAAGTGTATGACCGACATAACTTTTAAGTGAACTGGCCGGGGTATGCGTGCCGAATACAGATTCTGTGGCGCACGATTCCGCAATGTCACCATGAACCGTGCCAGTGCCATGCATATTGATGTACCCAATGTTATCAGATTTTAAATCTGCGCTGTCCAGTGCCAGTTGCATGCACTTCGCCATTGTTTCCTTGTTTGGTTGTGTCGCGTGCATCCCGTCAGTATTTGAACCAAAACCGACAATTTCTGCATAGATTTTTGCACCACGCGCAACGGCGTGTTCGTATTCTTCCAAAATTAGTGTTCCGGCACCCGAACCAATAACCAAACCATCGCGATTAACATCAAATGGGGCAGGGGACAATTCGGGGTGATCGTTCTTGGTGCTGGTTGCGTACAGCGTGTCAAATACGGCGACCTGGGTTAAATCAAATTCTTCGGCGCCACCGGCAATCATAACATCTTGGATGCCGTTTTTTATTGCTTCATACGCGTATCCAATTGCCAAACTGCCCGATGTGCAGGCGGTACCACTTGGGATAATTCTTCCAACTGTTTTGAAATAAAGTGATATATTCACCGCCGTCGTTTGTGGCATTAGTTTTAGATATGAAAATGATGTTATATCACCAACAGCCTTGGTGTGATGAATCGCAAAGAAATCGGCAACGCCTTCGGCGGAACCAAATG
>JAFZTZ010000015.1 GCA_017618595.1 Alphaproteobacteria bacterium | reverse complement strand
GTAGTGAAAACTGGTAATTATAATATAACATCTGGTGCGAACAGAGAGACAGGGGATTGGGCGGTGTATAGGTTGGATCATGATGATGCGTCCAAAGTAAATTTTATCAGGGCATACGGGCAATCTGTGAATAACGGTGATGCAATGATAATTGGATATGGTTCGCTTAAAATTATGAGTGATGCAGAAATAGAAGATTTTAGGCAAAAATATATAGGTTTCTTAAGGGATTGTGGTAAGGCTGCTTCAAATGAAATATATCTTGCAAAATTTGACGAATTTATAGGGGCTGATGATTTCAATTGGAAATATAAAGAGTTTGAAAAGAATTTAGACAGATGGTATCGCAAAGAGTTATTTCTTGATGATGGATTAAAGGTTTCCGAGTGCAAATACAATAGCGAAAGTGATGGAAACAGATGCCAAGTATGGGGTGGAAACTCTGGGGGGCCGGTTTTTGATAAACAATTGAAAGGGTTAATTGGTATAGTAAGCACAGGGTACGATGTGATTGGTGGCTATTATCATGCAGGGTTTGATGATGCGCTCTCCCCAGGGAATATTTCTGCAATTGGTACGCAAGAAAAATAACCAATGATAAAAATTATTAAATTTGTATTTTTATCATTTTTGTTGTGTGCGCCGGTGGTGGCGGGTGCGGCGGATCATTGCACAAACCCAAATGAATATACGGTTGATCGTCGTTGCTATGTTACCGATGCGCAGAAGACCCAGAAACCATTTAGTTCGGTAGTGGCATTGTTTGAGAAAGGAGATATTTATTGCACTGGAACACTAGTAAGAACTTATGATAAGGGTATCATGGTATATACGGCAAAACATTGTGTCACAGATGATAGTGAGCAAATTAATAAACAGAAAATAACAGTTCTGTTGCAAAATGGTCAAGAACTTGATGCAAAATTAGTGGATAGCGGAAAAGTGGCTTATGGTGCAGATGATTGGGCTATTTATTATATTACGAATAATTTAACATTTCAACTAATGGAAAATGTTGAACCTGTTGTGTTAAGGCGCTCGCAGTTATTGCCAATGTCTAATGTATCTGTTGTTGGGTATGGTTCGCTTAAAGTTGTAAGTGATAAAGAAATAGCAGAATTTAAACAAAAGTATTTTGACTATCTGGTTCAAGAAGTAGGAGCAAATCTTACAGTTACTACTCCTCAGGAAAAAAGTACGTTGTATGGGATCGAATCTGATGGGTCAGTAAGAATAAGCCATAATTTGCTAAAAAAATGGTGGGCTGATATGATGGGTAAAGGTGGAGAAACTAGACGATATATCATTGATCTTTTTTGGAATAATTTTGTATTAAAAGTTTCCAACTGTATATATAATTCATATGGTGATACTCATTGTCAGGGGTGGGGTGGAAATTCTGGTGGACCATGGTTTGATAGTGAAAATAATTTAGCGGGGATAACAAGTGGAGGAAATTTTATTTTTGGTGGAAAAAACCATGGAGAAATGACAGCAATTAGTACTGTAGAAAACATACATGATAATAGTTATTTAATTTCTGGAACCAATATAACTAATGATGCCAAGCATTAGGTTTTTATTCTTGTCGTTTTTATTATGTGTGCCGCCGATGGTGACGGGTGCGGCGGACCATTGCACAAACCCGGGTGAATATACGGCGGATCGTCGTTGCTATGTTACCGATGTACAGAAAACCCAAAAACCATTTAATTCAGTTGTGGCATTGGTTGATGATAAAGGCAAGGTTTATTGTACGGGGACTGTTGTGGCATTAAGGTCGGTTTTTTATTCTTTCAATAATCAAGATTCATCTTTGATTATTTTAACCGCGAAACATTGCACCGATAGAAATGAAGATGGTCAACCAGACCAAACATTGAAAGTTATGTTGCAAAATAACCAGCAGTTAGACGTTACGTTTGTAAAGGCCGGTAATTATAACATATCGGATGATACAAACGAAGATGGGGATTGGGCGGTATATCAATTGCCGTATATGTATTCTGCGGAATATATGCAAAAGAATATTGATCCAGCGGAGGCATTTTTTGGTGGTTTTCGTCCAGGGGTAAATGGATCCCTTATTGGATATGGTTTACTTAAAATTATGAGTGATGCCGAAATAGAAGAATTTAGACAACGTTATCTTGATTATTTAACTAGAAATAATCTGAGTGTCCCGAAAACGGAAGATAATATTTATTTTGAATCTGATTACAAAGAAACCGGCATGTTAATAGACGGGGGGATAGATACCACACACAAACAAGTGCTTGCTTTTATGAAATCAGATCACAAAAATAATCCCAATTATTTAACCAGTATTCTATCCGATAATGATAAATTAAAGGTTTCAAAGTGTAAATACCTTAGTAATGATTTAGATAATATGTGTCAATCATGGGGCGGTAATTCTGGTGGGGGATATTTTAATAATTACAACAGTATATTATGTGTACATTCCAAAGGAAAACGTATTGTTGGCGGATATTTACATGCCGCCACCAGCGACTGTGTAACACCAGATTCCACATACTATTAATAATAAAGAAATGAAAAAAATAATTAAATTTTCATTTTTATTGTTTTTATTATGTTCGCCGATGATGGCGGGTGCGGCGGACTATTGCACAAACCCCGATGAATATACGGTTGACCGTCGTTGCTATGTTACCGAAGAACAGAAAACACAAAAACCGTACAATTCGGTGGTGGCATTGATTGATGGTGGTGGAATTTATTGTACGGGGACTGTTGTGACCCCGGGAACCCGCTATTCGCCGTTTTTCAGTTACAATACACCAAATCAAGTTCCTGTTATTGTAACCGCCAAACATTGCACCGACAGGAATCGTGATGGCCAACCAGACAAAACATTAAAAGTTAGGTTGCAAAATGGTCAACAATTAGAGGTTAGTTTTTTAAAGACCGGCAATTATAACATATTGGATGGTACAAACGAAGATGGGGATTGGGCGGTAT
>JAFZTZ010000098.1 GCA_017618595.1 Alphaproteobacteria bacterium | reverse complement strand
TTAAACGATACCACATTGCAACCGGCCATTTACCACGCCAAGATTCATCAAAATCATTATTTCCCAAAACAAATTGAACCGTCGTTTCGGTACCAGCAACCACGCCACGAATTATATTTTTGCAATCTTCATCGACATCTGGGGTTACAACACAATATATATCGTAATCACATCGATCCTTGGATGCGATCAACAACGATTTAATTGTAACCGCCGCCATTTTGCACCCACGCGCATCAAAGCAAAATGCCATCGGAATTTTTACAGGATATTTCTTGCGCGGGATAACCGTTTGCCCAACCGTGGAAACAAGTCCCCAATATCTTATCTTGTCACGATGCAAACGACGCAAAGACCGTGTTTTACCGAACATGCCCGCAACCGTTGCACATATCTGACGAAACTTGCTGTATTTATACATACGAAACCTCTTGGTTCATTACCCTATTATCGTAAAGGAAAAAATACCTAATGGCAAGATAAAACGCTGGATTTTTTAATATGCAAATAATACGATACGTAATCGTAATAAACATACAGGGGGTTAGGCATGAACATAATTTTTTGTCACGGTGTTATGGGACCAGATGAAGATTGGAACAACAAAACATACAATGAATCCAAGAGTTGGAAAGATTGGTTGCAATTCACCACCGAGGCCGAACACGATATTTTAATGCAGATTCCGCGCTTTCCCCACGCACACGCATTGCATATGAAATATGACGAATGGGAAAAAATTATGAATACCCAGGATATAAATACCGACACCACACTTATCGGGCATTCGGCGGGCGGTGGTTTCATATTAAAATATATGGCTACACACCCAGATTTGCATGTCAGACAAATTGTACTGGTTGCCCCATGGATAGACACCGATGATTTTCAACCGTTCGGATTTTATAAAAACTTTGATTTGAATAACGACCTAATATCACGCACCAAATTAGGCATAAATATGATGATTTCTGATGATGATATGCCACATATAATTTCCAGCACCGAAAAAATTATGAAAAATATGCCAGATATCAATGTTCACCGGTTTTCTGGATATGGACATTTCATATTACCCAAGTTACCGGAAATAATGCCGATTATTAAGTTTTAGTTTATTTTTCTAGTATTTTTTCCAAAATATATTCGTGTTGCCATTCGCCATCTATACAGGCGGTATCGTGCATAATTCCAACAACCTCGTATCCCTGTTTTAATAAGTTACCCAACGAACGCGTGTTTTTATGACGAACCTCGGTCTGTAATGTATGAACATTATTCTCGATGGCCCATTTGCCAATAATCTGTTTAAATTTGGTCCCCAGGCCATTGGATGTATATTTTTCCAGCATTGTCGTTCCGGTTGTTGCCACACGCCCCGAATACGGATGATCGGCCATCTTTTTCATTATATTGGCCATACCGATAATCTTGTCGCCATCAAATGCAGCGATAAACAAACTGTTGTTACCGGTCCAATCTTTTTCGGCACGCTCTTTTGGTGGTAACGGCCGACCCGGATATTGCCACGTCCATTTCGCACTTGGCCCCTTGGCAAATTCTTTCATATATTTTGCAAATGCACCATAATCATCCGGTTTCAAACGACGAATGGTAACAACTTTACCATTTTTTAATGTGAATTGAATTGCACGTTTCATAATAGTTACCTTCTTTTTCTATTTCTTTTTGTCCGTTTTTGATACCGCATGGTTAGCCATAATACAATAAACAAGAAAACCAAATCTAATGCACAGATAAAGATTACGCCAATCTCTGGGCTTTCCAATAACACATACGCAAAATAGCACAAATCAGCCGCGACCCATGTAAACCAACTTGTTAAACTTATATCATCGGCAGATTTTGTTTTTAATATTTTGACTATCTGTGGTATATAGGCAATAAATATCAACACCGTATAAATAGATAACAAAATCAAAGAAATTGTTGCTTTCATGTTTTCCCTTTTTCATGGGAATTATATCATAAAAATAAATTTATTTTTACTTTTTATATTCTGATTTTAATTTTCCGAACATTGCGGTACTGTGAACCGAACCATCTGGCCATAATTTTCGTTCACGCTGAATACCTTCTAAAACATATCCATTTTTTTCGGCATGACGCCGCGATGCAATATTGTCGGCATCACACCAGATATCTATTTTTCGCAGCCCCAGTTTTTCAAAACCCAATTTTTCAATGGTTGGTAATAATTTTTCTATGATACCGCGCCCACGTGCAGATTTTTTTAACCAATACCCTATTTCGCCAGTTTTATATTGTAAATCTATACCGCTGAACCCGATTTCCCCCAACAATTCATCATTTTGAAAAATACCATACATTGCATGACGCCAACGAACGCCATCATTTTGCTCACGTTTTTCATAATATGACAAGACTTCACCCACAGAATCACGCACACCGCCGCTCATCCAAAACTTAAAAGTTTCCACATCTTCTGCAAAAATATCATATATTATTTGTGCATATTCCAATGTCGCTGGAACCTGGCGCAGAACAAAGTCATCCACAATAATTTGTTCTAACATTTTCATTACTTCTTTTTTTGAATAGCTATCATTATATGCGCGCTTAACGACAACATATCTGGATGTTCACATATTGAATAATGCAAATCTAACCACTTTTTATAATGCCGTTTGTTTTTCGAAATTTCATTAAATTCATCGTGCAGATTTTGACATGGCCATTCCAACGCAACCATGTGCAACAATTTAGTGTTTTTTGCGGTCTTTAATACCAAATCTTTCAATTCGCTTGGCCAAAAGAAATGCGCATACGAACACGCACACCACCAATTGTCGTCACCTTTTTCAACCAGAATCTTTGTTTCTCGCCAAAATTCTTCTTCGTTTTTATATCCATATTCGCTGATATACTTTTTAAAATCTTTGACGCATAAATTCAATACCGCCGGCAATGCCATTACGGATATAAATATCGGCGCACCTGGTTTTGCAACACGCACCAATTCTTTGATGGCTTTTTTACGATCCGCGACACTACGCAAATGCGATACTGGTCCACCAACACACAACACCATATCAAAAGAATTATCTTTATACGGCAATTCTGTAATAGAACCCAAATCAACAGAATCAACATTTTTTCCAACACGCAATTCTTTGATTTTTTTACGCGCCAATTCTAACTCTTTGTCGGATATATCCAGCAAAGTCATATGATAGCCCTGCTTTGCCAAATCTACGGTATAGCGACCTGGACCACCACCAGCATCAAGAATTTTCATACCCGGTTTAAGATATTTTTTATAAAAATGTTCTGTGGTTTCAAATTCTAATAAATGTGATGCGTCCCGGTGTGTGCGCAAAAACTCTTTTTCGGCACAACCATTATAAAATTCACGAACCGAAACACCATTTCTGCGTTTTTCAGGTTTCACAAATAATGATTTCAAAAACCGGAACATTTTTATCTCCTTTTCTTATTTTTCATAATTATATCATAATCACGACAGTTATTCAAAACAACTTAGACAACTTTTAATGCTTTTTTATATTCCGTTTTTTGATATAATAATAGGGAAATTATAGGTAGAAAACATGTCATCATTGGATAATTTTCAACAGGCACTTGAATCATTACGACAACAACAAAACCCAGAAAAATTTATGTCGGATATGAATAATTGGGTTTGTGTCCATGCCACACGTTATATGCCACCACGCAATCCTGATGGTACAATGTTTATCCCCAGCACCGCGATGGCCACAGATTTTGATATTCCACGTAATACCGTTCACACAACATTAAACCATGTCGTAAAATCTCATAGTATGGGCGGGTGGGAAGATTGCCCATATGTGATATTGATTCCATATAAAGATCTTGTTGCAATTAACGGCGACCCAAGTAGTGTATCTTTGTTTGATACATATTTTACACCGGATCCGGAACGCGGTTTGGTTTTACCACCAAGCGCATATCTTGTTCAACCATCAGAAAACAGTTTCTATGAAATTGGTGAACATGGCGCAACATATAAAAACAGCAATTATACGCGCAAAGAAAAAGAGTTTATACTTTCGTTAATGACAAACGACGATTTTGAAAAATATCAACAATTCACAACATATAGTTTAACTCAGGATTTAACATCTTTTTATTTTGATATAGATGTTCCGGATGATAATCAACGCTACGAATTACTGCGTACAAAATACAAGGACCAACTGGATAAAATGGCCCAAGATTTATTATCATCATATTTGCGTAACTACGTTACCCGTATGGCAATGGAAAAACAGGGGTTCACCTATATCTCGTCTGAAAATGAATATAATGCTAGTGATACCGTATGTAATACTGCAGAACAACATGGTTTATCTTTTAATGTTAATAATACCGGTCATTCTGGTAGTATAGAATATGAAATGGAATATGTATGGCACGGTTTATGCAAAACAATAGAAAGTACTAGTTCCGCCACAATAGAAGATTTATATAATAAATGGGTTTCAAATCCATGTGAAGAATATTTGTTACACCATAAAACACCAGATTATCCAAAAATACAAATTAACATTTTAAAATCTATCGTAAATGATGAACCATTGCATTGTTATCAACAATATTGTGAAAAATTTGCAAATCTGGTACAAGAGCGTGGAAAAAAATTCAAAACAATTGCAGAATACAGCCCTGCATTGGATACTGTGCTGCGCCGAAATTCACAAAAAATGGAAATAGAATGGCAAAATGCGGTTGCTAAATTTAAACAAAACCCACGTTACATTTTATTTGAAAAATTGGCTAAACAAGTATTGGATACATATTCAAAAATGAAACCACATGATCATGTGATTTTTCCAATAATGCCACCTTCTTTTGTTCCATTAGACATGGCATTAAATTCAGATAATACGATGCAGATGCCTATCGGGCCAATGATGCCACCACCAAAACCATACAATATGTAAAAATGGTATTCATATGAACAATAATTTTAAATTTTGCCCAATTTGTGCCGGCAGAAATATCAAACTGATAAATAATCGCAGATGGGAATGTCCCGATTGCAATTTTCTTTTATATAATAATACTGCAACGGCGGTTGGTTTGATTATTACAAACGATTCCGGACAGGTTTTATTAGAGGTTCGCGCCAAAGAACCAAAAATCAACTTTCTTGATGTGCCCGGTGGTTTTGTTGAATTTGATGAAACGCCTGAAAACACCTGTATACGTGAATGCAACGAAGAATTGGGGGTTGATATAACATCGTTAAAATATTTATGTTCTTTCCCAAATACATATGAATATAAAAATTTTGAATATAAAACATGTGATTTATTTTTTATCGCAACAATTGCAGATAATTCAAAATTTAAATTGCAAGCGGACGAAGTATCCAATATAAAATGGTGCGACCTTAAAAATCATCAAGACCTGGAAAAATTGCCGTTGGCGTTCAATAGCGCATACCGCGCACTAGATTTTTATCTAAAAAACAAATAGTGTTTTTATAAATGCTTGCCGTCTTTTGATA
>JAFZTZ010000097.1 GCA_017618595.1 Alphaproteobacteria bacterium | reverse complement strand
CAGTTAATAGAAATGTCTTCGGCACGTTGTGCCGAATAGCAAATTGTATAGATTCCCACGCTCACTGCGTTCGCTCGGAATGACAAAGTAGAAGGGAGGTTCGCTCGGAATGACAAAGTAGAAGGGACGTTCGCTCGGAATGACAAAGTAGAAGGGAGGTTCGCTCGGAATGATATTCAAAAATATTCAACAGTTCAAATATTCAAACATATCCGTCCAATCAGGGTTCATAGATTCTATCAATTTGATTTTACGATTTCTGGACCAAGATTTTATCTGTTTTTCGCGTTCTATCGCCGAATTAGGATTCTCAAATATTTCCATATAAACTAAATTATGCACATTGTATCGCGCGGTGAAACTGTTTTCATTCATATTGGTTTTATGTTCTAATGTACGGCGGGCAATATCATTCGTTACACCGACATAAAGTGTCCCATTTCTTTTAGATGCCATAATATAGACATAATATTTATATGGTTCGCGATAATATCTCATAGTTAAAAGACTAAATATTAGATACAGGATAATCAAGAATTTTTTCAGCATACCGCGTCCCGCGGTCCCCCCCTTCGCACAGCGAAGGGGATGGTGTATGCTAACACTAACCACTTACAACAAAAACATCAGTATTATTCCGGTGGCGGCAATTAAAATTGCGCCAATGGTCAATGGCCAAAAGAAACGTTTTACTATTTCGTTCGCGCGTTCTTGGAATCGCCACAACAGATATCCAACAATGGCAAAACGTCCGGTGCGGAACACCGCCGACAGTCCCAAAAATACCAATGCCGGAAATCCCATAAATCCCGCACACATCGCCATCAATTTATATGGAACCGGTGTTACCGCCGTTAAAAAGATTATAAACACACCGTGTTTGATAAATAAACTTTGCGCCAATTCAAATTTCGCCATTGTCGCAAAATTTTCAATTATCCATACGCCAACCGTATCAAATACCCACAGACCAATGCAATACGCAATCGCACCACCAACAATGGAACCCAATGTCGCCGCCAAAACAACCGGAACCGCACGTTTTTTATTCGCAATAATCGGCGGCGTCATGAAAACTTCGGGTGGAATAAACAAAAATATCGATTCAAACACCGTCATTATGAAAACTATCCACGTGTATGTTTTGGTTTCCGCACGCGACAGTAAATATTCCGAAATCTTCATTATTTTGTTCCCTATGGTAAAAAATTTCTTGATTATATCTTAATATTTTATACGGTTAGATTACAACGAAATAAATGGATTAGTCAAATGCCAAAAAAAACAACCGATTCAAATCGTAATGACCGTATCGCATCCAAGGTGCAAACTATTGTCGCCGAAATTCTGCGCGACGAATATGCCGATGATGAAATATTGTCGGGCGTGTCGCTGGTCGGGGCGGTGGCGCATGGGGGACTGCAATTCGTAAAGTTGTTCTTTTATTGTCGCGCAAATGATACCGATGCCGCACAACGCCGCTTGGACGACGAAACCAAGACGATTCGGTTTTTAATGGGGCAAAAAATTGACCAAAAATATGTCCCACAAATCAAATTCGTTTATGACGACACATTGGAACGCGCCGCAAAAATAGATGAATTGTTGAATAATTTAAAGTGATTTTTCCCTTGCAGTCGCGGTTATACGAGTGTATCATTGCCGCAACAGGAAGAGGTTAGACAGGCAAAGGATGAAACAAAGCAATATTCGAAACTTTTCTATTGTCGCACATATTGATCATGGTAAATCAACATTATCAGATCGGTTAATTGAATATACGGGTGGCCTTGAATCGCGCGAAATGAAGGCGCAGGTTCTGGATTCTATGGATATTGAACGCGAACGCGGAATCACGATTAAGGCACAGACGGTGCGTCTGAATTACCGCGCCAAAGATGGCCAAGTTTATCAACTGAATCTAATGGACACCCCGGGGCATGTTGATTTCTCGTACGAGGTATCGCGCAGTTTGGCCGCGTGCGAAGGCGCGCTGGTTTTGGTCGATGCGACCCAGGGGGTCCAGGCACAGACATTGGCAAATGCGTATTTGGCATTGGATAATGATTTGGAAATGCTGCCGGTATTGAACAAGATAGATTTGCCGTCCAGCGATGTCGAAGGCACGCGCGCCCAAATTTCCGATGTTATTGGGTTGGACGCGGCGGATGCCATTGCGGTGTCGGGAAAAACGGGTGCCGGTGTGCCGGAACTGTTGGAAGAAATTGTACATAAATTGCCCGCACCATCGGGTGATGAAAATGCACCAACGCGTGCGCTGTTGGTGGATTCGTGGTATGATTCATACCTTGGCGTCGTTGTATTGGTGCGCGTTGTTGATGGCGTTTTGCGTCGCGGTCAAAAGATTCACTTTGTCGCGACCGGCGCGGAATATACCGTTGAAAAAATTGGGTACTTTACGCCGAAAATGGTTAATGTTGATGAACTGTACACCGGCGAAATCGGGTTTATTATTACGGGTATGAAAACAATTCACGACTGCAAGGTTGGGGATACTATCGCAGATAGCCGTGCAACCGTTGATGCGTTGCCGGGGTTCAAACCGTCGGTGCCGGTCGTGTTTTCATCGTTCTTTCCAATGGTCGCCGATGATTATCCGGCGCTGCGCGAAAGTGCCGAAAAATTGGCGTTAAATGAT
>JAFZTZ010000096.1 GCA_017618595.1 Alphaproteobacteria bacterium | reverse complement strand
GCGTCGTTTACCTTGGTATCTTTTTTACCGACATTTCGTTCGTTTAAATCGTATGCGACCAATTTAACGAAACGTTCCAAAACATCGCCAATTACGGTGTACACATCTTCCTTGGTAATTTCTTTGGTTACCATATTATTTACCTCCGCGTACCTTGTTGCGCGACACCGCAAACCGATGCGCCGGCACCATGCTCATAAACAAACGTTCTAATTTTGTTTTATTCATCAACCGAACCTGTTTGTTAATTTTCAATACAGTTTCTGCCGCACAGTCCTCTTTATCACCATAATATATCCATTGGTCACCTGGCTTATACATTGTGGCCATAACATGATATGAAATTCCTTCGCTTAATTGACCTAGCACCTTTAACCCCGTCCGTGCCAGTACCAATTTTTCTACATCTTCCAATTTTTCAGATACCGATGGTTTTCCATAATGCACCCCCGGGGTATCATCGTTATCTAAACCGTTATATACAATATCGTATGGATAATATAAGTATTTTGTCGGATTTTGTGCAATTTTGCGCAGAAATTCATATGATTGGCGGGTACGATAATACCCTTCTACCACCTGTTTTTTTTCACCAGGTGTACAAAATCCCCCGGCGGCAATTCGTGGTTCATCATAATCTAACACTTTTTCGACGTAATCACCATAGGCCTCTAACAATTTCTGAACTGTCTTATCCATATCTATGTTTATTTTATTCATTTAACCCGTACCTTTTTATCTTTACTCATACTTTCAAATATAAACAAACCACATAAAATGTCAAATTTTTTATAAAAAATGCATTATAATTTGTTGAAATCGCAAAAATATAGTATAATCTATGTCCTTAGGGCAAAAAAGGGCTGAAACATGAAAATTAGAAATATTGCGATTATTGCGCACGTTGACCACGGAAAAACGACCTTGGTCGATAATATGTTGAAACAGGCGGGAACTTTCCGCGAAAATGAACGCGTAGAAGATCGCGTTATGGATAGTGGTGATATTGAACGCGAACGCGGAATCACCATATCTGCAAAACCAACCTCTATTTTGTGGAATGATTATAAAATTAACATTGTAGACACCCCTGGACACGCTGATTTCGGTGGCGAAGTAGAACGTATTTTGTCTATGGTTGACGGCGTTGTTCTGCTGGTTGATAGTGCCGAAGGTCCCCTGCCCCAAACAAAGTTCGTGTTAAGTAAAGCATTGAAATTAGGTCTGCGCCCGATTGTTTGTATTAACAAAGTTGACCGTTCTGATGCCCGCCCTGACGAAGTTTTGTCCGAAACATTTGATTTGTTTGATAAACTGGGCGCGGATGACGCGCAACTTGATTTCCCGTACCTGTACGCTGTTGGACGTGATGGATGGGCAGTTCGCAATTTAAATGATGAACACAAAGATTTGACACCGCTATTCCAACTGATTATTGATCATGTACCTGCACCCGATTGTAACGGCACACGTTGTCAATTAGATGCCCCGTTCACCATGTTGGCCACAACATTGGAATCAGACCCATATGTCGGCCGAATTTTGACCGGTAAAATTGAATCTGGAACCGTTCATGTTGGTCAGGCGGTCAAAGCCATCAATATGAAAGGCGAATTTATCGAAAACGCAAAAATCACAAAAATTATTGAACATCGCGGGATTGAAAAAGTTTCACGCGAAAGCGCATCTGCGGGTGATATCGTTGTTGTCGCCGGGTTCACCAAGGCAACCGTGGCGGACACCCTGTGTGCCCCAGAAGTTACCGAACCAATTCCGGCGATGCCAATTGATCCACCAACCCTGACCATGACGTTCTTTGTGAATACATCGCCATTGGCGGGACAAAGCGGTAAAAAACTAACATCGCGTATGATTGGTGAACGTCTGTTCAAAGAAGCCGAAACAAACATCGCCCTGCGTGTTACACAAAGTGAAAACAAAGAATCATTCGAAGTATCTGGTCGTGGTGAATTGCAATTGGGTATCTTGATTGAAACAATGCGCCGCGAAGGTTTTGAATTGTCTGTATCACGCCCACGCGTTGTTATGCACACCGGCGAAAACGGTGAAATGTTAGAGCCGATCGAAGAAGTCGTTGTTGATGTTGATGACGAATTCAGCGGCGTTGTTATTGAAAAAATGACAAAGCGCAAGGCCACAATTACAGAGATGAAAGCATCAGGTGGCGGCAAAACACGTATCGTATTTTCTGCGCCATCCCGCGGTTTAATTGGATATCTGTCTGAATTCAGAACCGACACACGTGGCACCGGTATTATGAACCGCGTATTTGACCGTTACGATACATATCGCGGCCCAATTGTTCAGTATCGTCCAGGTGTTTTGGTTTCTATGGAGAAAGGTGTCACCGCAACATACGCGCTGCACAACCTTGAACCACGTGGGGTATTATTCGTTGGTCCCCAAACCGAAGTTTATTCCGGAATGATTATCGGTGAACACAGCAAAGAAAATGACTTGGAAGTAAACCCAATTAAAGGTAAAGAATTAACCAATGTCCGTAGTGTTACCGCAGACGAGAAGTTATTCCTTGCGCCGCCACGCAAAATGTCATTAGAAGAAGCCCTGTCTTATATCCAAGATGACGAATTGGTAGAAGTCACACCGGCAACAATTCGTCTGCGCAAGAAAGAATTGGATAGTGGCAAACGCAAAAAACTTGCACGTGGCAAAGAAGAAGCGTTATAGTCAACACTTGCAAATTGCGCCCCAAGATTGTATAGTTTGAATCATGAATGACATACATTCTAATTTCAAACGTTTGTTTCTGTTTGCTGGGTACAGCCCAGATGGTATCATTGATGACGCATTGGTATATTATGCAGAAAATCTAAGTCATTTTGGTGATGTGATTTTATTCCTGGATTGCGACTGTGATAATTCTGAACTTATGAAATTAAAACCATATTGCAAATATGTTGGTGCAAAGCGTCACGGCGAATATGATTTTGGTTCTTATAAACGCGCCTATCAGTATGCACGCGATAAAAAATTATTAGATAAATACGATTATGCCTATATTGTAAATGATTCTGTTTTCGGCCCAATGTTTGATATGTCAAATATTATCACCAGAATCGAATCTATATCTTCCGATGCGTGTGGTCTGGTTGTTTCAAAACATAAAACACATTCGTTTATGGAATCTTGGTTTGTGCGTTTAAACAAACAAATATTTTTATCAAATTGGTTTGATGAATTTATATCATCTGTTACGATACAACCAACGAAAAATCGTGTTACCGTAAGATATGAACATGGGTTAAGCAAGTTAATAAACGAACACAACCTATCATGGAATGGAATTTATATTTGTCGTGGTCGTGCCACATATAACAACCCCAAGAAACTGTTTAAATTGGGATGTCCATTTATTAAAAAGGCGTGTTTTACACGGCACAATGGTTCCCTGGGCCGCGATATAAAATATATATTAAGAAAATCTGACCAGAATGCCGCAACGAATACTATGCATACCGCAACCAGAATTTATGGTGCGAATCATATGAATTGGTTATTAACATCAAACCCAATAAAAATATTGGTTCGCAGCCTGGGGTATGCTATAAAGAAAATAAAGAACGGTAAGATATGAAGAACACAAAACGCATTGCCGCAATAACAATGGCGCGAAATGATGAATTCTTTCTTTCGCGATGGGTGGAATATTATGGTCGCGAAATCGGGGTTAAAAACCTGTATATCATTCTTGACGGCACCGACCAGAATGCCCCAAAAAATGCAAAAGACGCAAATGTTATAAAATTACCACATACGACCATGTCGCGTGCGGCGGGTGATAAATATAGAATTGGTAAAATTTCAGAATTGGCCGGCGATTTGTTTAAAAAATACGATATTGTTATTGGGTGTGATTCTGATGAATTCTTAATCGTTGACCCGAAAACCAAAAAGACATTATCAGAATATTTGTCATGCATAGAAAACAAAACTAGTGTATCAGGCATAGGAATGGATGTCGGCCAAAATATGAAATGTGAAAAGAAATTAGACATAACAAAACCCATGTTGGCCCAACGCGAATATGCCCTGCTCTCTACACGATACACCAAACCGGTTGTGTTGTTTAAACCGGCCACCTGGGGCAGCGGTTTTCACCATGTACGTGGGCACAATTTTCACATTGATAATAATTTATATTTATTCCACTTTGGTGCGGTTGATATGGAAATGCTGATTACCAAGGCAACAAATCGCGGTTCCGATTGGGTGAATCATTTGCGCCGGCGTGGCAATGGGACAATAAATGCGGCCACACAAAAACGTGCCCACGACGAAACGCGCATAAAAATTGCACGCGTAATGCAACGCGTATTTCGACCAATTTATGCGATTGGTAAACCCGGTATGTTGCGCATAAAATGGGTTGTAAAAATTCCAACGCGGTTCAAAAAATCTGGGATATAAAATGGATAAAATAGATGTTGTCTATTTATGGGTTGATGGGTCAGACGAAAAATGGCGTGCTGAACGGGATAAGTGGTATGCAAAAATAAATAACCAACCCCCAGAATATCAGACCAATAAAAATGATTCGCTTTATCGTGATAATGGCGAATTAAAATATTCTTTGCGATCTGTGACGGAATGTGCCGACTGGGTAAATCACATTTATATCGTAACAGGGTTTAATCAAAAGCCAAAATGGCTAAATACAAAAAATAAAAAAATATCTATTATTTCACACCAAGAAATTATGCCCCGTGATGCATTGCCAACATTTAATTCAAATGCTATTGCGATGTGCGTTCCAAATATTCCGGGGCTGTCTGAAAAATTTATTATTATGAATGATGATACTTTCTTTAATAAAAAGGTTAAACCATCTTTCTTTTTTGATAAATATGGGCGCGCGATTGTCCTGTATAATAAACACAAAGACAAAATGCATAATATCAAAAAATGGTTAAAACACGTCGATAGGTATACACATACGATCATTTTATCTGCATTAAAAATACACGAAGTTTTTGGCAAGACATATATTAAATACCGACCATCACACGGCATAGACCCGTATACAAAATCTTCAATGATTGAATGTCGTAATCATCCATTGATTAAACCAGAAATAGACCAACAAATATTAAATAAATTTCGCGTACGTAATTCATTACAAATGTGGGTGTTTGAATTGTACGCAAAAATGACAAATCGTGCCGTATTTAAAAAGGCACGCGGTTATAAATCAAGCAAACATTGGTTATCTGATTTTTTCTATAATACAATATTCTGGCGCGCGATTCGTAAATCACCAGTATTTTGTTTTGATGCAACCGCATCTGCACGGGCAATTCGTCATGCCCCGGTATTTTGTATAAACGATTCAAAATACACAACCGAAAATATAATAAAACACAACATGGAATTTTTGGCACAACGTTTCCCGAATAAATCACCATTTGAAAAATAAGGATAAAGTATGTTTAACCTATTTCACAAAGAAAATTTTTCCAAATTTTTTCCAAAACCAAACAACGTATTGTTAATCGAAACAAATGGTTGTCATGGCGAAGTTATTGGTGGATATTTAAAATACTTTCAAGATTTAAATTTGAATACGTATGTGCTTGTGACAGACACAATAAAAAAAGAAAATCCTTTTTGCAGATTAAACCCAGAAAAAGTATTTCATACAAAATTTAAAAATTTCAAAAATTTATTAAAAAGTGAATATCTTGACCGTTACGATCATATATTTGTTATGTCGTCTGTAAATTATACCGGTGGTTCACATGCCGTCAAAGATTTGTTCCCTGACTTACAGAAACATAAATCTGTTTATTGGGTTCATCATAATTCGGCTTATATCCAAAATTATTATCCAACACTTGATAAAAAGCACAGCATAATGCTGGGGCGAATTGTTACGCCTGCGGGGCATGGCATAACTTACCTTAACCCACATCTGTTTGGTGATTATTCTGTTCCGCAAAAATCAGACGAGACGATTTTTGTATCTGTTGGCGGTATAAATCCCAAACGCAAGAATCACACACTTTTGCTTGGTGCCATCAAAAATTTACATAATAAAAATTACAAATTCAAAGTATTGGTTATTGGCGGCGGTTCATTAAAGCACATGGATAAAACCGTAAAACAACATATACAATTACTGGGGCATCTTGATTATGATAAAATGTACGAATATGTAGAAAGCGCGAATTTCTTTCTGCCACTATTGGATGCCGACAATCCCGACCATAACAGATACATAGAAACCCAGGTTACCGGTTCCACGCAATTAATCTATGGATTTCGCAAGATTCCGGTCATACATAAAAAATTCGCAAAATTTTATGAATTTGACACCAAAAACGCGATACTTTATGATGATTTAACTGATGGAATGGAACGCGCTATTCTAATGTCCAATCCACAGTATACTAAACACATTGCGCAATTGGACCATACCGCAACAAATATAAAAAATGAAACTATGAATAATTTAAAGGATATATTAGATGCCTAAATATAATTTGGTTTTATTCTGTAAATCATATCGTGGTGACCTGCATAGGATAAAAATACTTAAACAAAGTATCGATAAATTTAATGCGGATAATATTCCATTCGTTGTATCTTGCCCAAACAATGACGTAAATTTATTTGAACAGACATTACGCAATAATCATGAACAATATGACTTTATCATTGTTCCAGATGAAGATATTTTACGCGCCAATGACATAAATATAAACACTATCCAGAGTTGGAAAAGCCAGCAAATAATTAAACTTGGCTTCTATAAATTGGGCTTGTGTAAACATTATACTATTTATGATTCTGACTGCTATTTCATAGATAATTTCTATATATCAGATTTTATGTTTGATAAAAACACGCCGTATTTGTGTATGACGGAAATTCTGTCGCCAACAACAAATCATTTATTTATAAAAAAATATTTCAAACGCAAAGGGCGCACATATAATTTTGTTCATATGTCACAAACATTTTCCGCGGATGTATTAAAAGATATGGAACAAAACTTGCTAAAGAAAAACAAATTAACATTTGCAGATTTAATCAAAATGTATCCATACGAATTTAATTGGTATGGCGAATACTTGCTAAAAAGTCGGGTTCATAACATTGTTCCCGCAATTCCCAAATTGCGCAGATATGATTACCAAGAAGATTATGTATTGGACCGACATCGTGGTATTCGGGTCAAAGATTTGGTTAAAATGGGATATAACGGCATCATAATGCAATCAGGATGGCTGAACCGAACAATATACCGCGACCCATGGTACGGGAAAATTGCACGCATTAGACGCAATGTATTCTTTAAAATGCATAGTGGGCACAAACCAGGAATCATTAGAAAATTGGTATTGATTCTTTATAAGATCCCAACATGGACAATCAAAGAAATTTTTAAAGATTAATCTTCTAAAAATTTCTTGAACTCTGGGTTGCGTAACCATTTAATCTTTTTGTTATTCACATAACTTTTATGTGCAGATTCTAATTTTTTATAATGTTCCTTGTCGCGCCACCCAATAATCTTTGCGGGGTTTCCACCAACAATTGCACATTTTGGGACACTTTTTGTTACAACGCTACCCGCTGCAATAATTGCCCCATCTTCTATTTTCACCCCAGACATTACCGTGCATCTCACCCCAAACCAACAATTTTTGCCAATTTCCACCGATTGCAAAATTCCAACATTATCATATGGTAACTCTTGTCCGGTATAATTATGATTTGTTGTCAGTATCAAACATTCACGCCCAAACTGAGTAGATTCCCCAATTTTTAATCCGCCTTCGGCAAAAAATTCACAGTCCCCACCAATATAAACATTTCCCCCAAGTTCTATATTTTCCTTGTGATCTAATCTGGCACTTAGGGCAACAAAATTATCCTTGTATATATTTGGATATCTTTTTATCAATTTCTGTAATTGCAACTTATTCCGTAATTTATTAAACATCGCTATTCCCCATGTTTATTAACAACAAATTTTAATTGGCGACCATATTTTAATATGGCGATTTCACCATTACACAACAAGAATTTATCGGGCGCAATAACAATTTCACGGCTGCCGTTATTATCAAATAATGTGCCATTTATAGTGTCGCATTTACCCAAAAATAAATTCAATGTATCGGCGGCATTTACACGAACAGCACCTGAAACCTCGGTTTCGTCAAAATGAAATTTCAAATTCTTGCTATCCACGCGGCACATATAAACATTTGCAAAGACATTATCTTGCTTTTTTATACCGCATTTCTCGCTGCACATCGTCCAGACATCAACCGCCAACAGTTCCTTTTTTGTGGTATCAATGGGGTACCCAACCTCTTCCATTATTTCGCGGCGCAGCGCATCATCTATTGTCTCACTTGCTTGCATATGCCCAGATGCCGTCGTATAGAGCGTTCCTGTATCTGTTCTTATTTGAAAATATATATTACCATTTTCATCGTACAGCCAACAATGCACCGTTTTATGCCACAAACCATTGGCATGAACATTTTCACGCGTCTCGGTTCCAAGAAAATTCATTTCCTTGTCATAAAAATCCAGCATTTCGGCCATCATATACCCCTATTTACCAATAAACGATAAAATCTCTTTAACCAATTCGTACCGTTCGTTTGGCACCGATTCAAACAGGCCCAATTTGTATAAATCTGCCAAGTTTTTCTTCGCCGCTTTTCGTTCTGCATCGGTCTCTAAATATTTAGTTTTACTAAATGCTTTGTTCACAAAGAACCAAAGGAATTTTTCTTGCCATTGTTTCATTTGGTAATCATCAGCATTTTGCTTATAAATGCTGTATGCGTTGGAAATTCCTGTACACAGCGATTGCATGATTCTTAATTGCTTGGCCGACAACACAATTCCACCAAAGTTTGGAATATAATAATATAGCGGCAATGGCATAACTGTAACACGTGGTTTCTTTAACATTACAGCCGACCACCATGGGAAATCTTCAAACAAAATCCCCTTAATAAACGGAATATCTTTTATCAATGTCCGCTTATAAAGATTCTTCCATACCTGGCAATGTTTTATCAACCATTTGCGTTTAGGATTATTGCGGTTATGTGTCTGTTCGGTTGCCAATTCAAAAACATCATCTGTGGTATATGTTTTTATTTTTGATGAATCATACTTTTTATGTATTCCCCATGGAACAACATTATCGGTATTCATGCGCAGGAAATGCCGCGCCATCAAACGTGGTCTGTATACTCTGTCGTATTGGAAAGATGCTATATCTGATTTATTTTTCTTGATAGTATCATATGCCAATTCCATTGTTTGTGGGTGAATAAAATCATCACTATCCAAATACATTATATATTCACCTTTGGCATATGGCATGCCGGCATTACGCGCATCAGACAGTCCGCCATTTTCCTTGTGTACAACAATGAAACGTTTATCACGCGCGGCATATTCTTCGGCAATTTCGCCCGATCTATCAGGCGAACCATCATCAACACAAATCGCCGTCCAATCTGTAAAAGTTTGATTCAATACACTATCCAAACAACGACGCAGGTATTTTTCAACACCATACATTGGAATAATAATAGATATTTTTGGCATATTGTATTCCTTGGCTACAAGAACATTTTTATTATTTTTCTGAACCACCATAAAACCATCACATTGTGCTTTTTTGCATATTCTTTTCTGTATTGCTTACCGAATTTATATTGTTTCTTCAATTTATCACGATGCGATTTATCTTTGGAATTCAATGCAGATGTTTCATTGAATATGTAATGGTAATTCACATTTGGAACAACTATCAGTTTATTGGCAGCCCCAATCGCATCTAAGACAAAAATTGCATCTTCTTGGGAAATCAGCGATGTATCAAACACCAATTTGTTCTTCCTGATAAAGTCTGTTTTAAATAAATAGCGCCAAACAAAAGATTTTATTAATGCCTGGGACCAAAATAATTTTCCGAACAGTCCATTTAACACGCGTTTTCTTTTATAGGTTAAATCTGATGAATATTTGCTATTTGAAACGAACCCAGAACAAATCATATCGGCGCCTTTGCCACCATAAATCATTTCCGAATAATAGTTTGAATCAATAACATCATCTGCGTCCATAAAGTGAATATATTCGCCACGTGCCGCATTGATGCCATCATTTCGCGCCGCGGATACGCCCGCATTCTGTTTGGTAATAATGGAAAATCGTTTATCAGACTTAGCAAAATCTGCCAATATTTTACCGCTATTATCAGAACTGCCGTCGTTCACACAAATAACTTCAAAATCTTTGAAACTTTGATGTTGCAAACTTTCTAAACAGCGCACTAAATATTTTTCCGCGTTATATATCGGGATAATAACTGATATTTTCGGCATCACACATATTCCCTACATTTTATTGACCATTTCATCGGCGAATGTCCCAGGGACAATATTTTTAACCCATGGGCTGTTATACGTCGTCTTTTGAAAGAATGCGCCCGATGTTACCTGGTCAAAAACTTTCTTGTCGAACGGTTTGGCCCCATACGCCCACCACAACGCATGCGTTGGGTCCTGGTCAACATGTGGCATTTTTGCAAAATATTTTATGGCACGCGGATCATTTTGCACCAATGTCTTGAATAACAATTGATGCATAAAATAATCAAATGCATGATTTTCATGCATCCAGAAATCAAATATCATCGCACGCCACGCATCCAACAGATATGCCCCTTTGCGTGCACGGATAAAGCAATTTTGCATATAACTGTATGGGCTGCCTACATTTTGCCCAGCCAGATAAACAAAGAAATCCTGTTCTATAATCCAATCTGGGATTGGCCCCGTCGCAAAGCCGGTTGAATCCAACCAAATACCACCATGTTCATATAACAATTCCACACGACAGATATCGGCAAAATGCGCGTGTTTGATTTTTCCGGCACGACGTTTTTCCATAATTTCTTCGGGCAATGTTATATAGTCAAAGACGGTCTTTTCATCCAATACGACTAATTCCTGTTTACAATGCTTTCTGATACTACGAAAACATGCCTTGACCAATGGGGGTGCCTTTTCTTCACCCTGCAACCAAAGTGTGAATATCTTTTCATTTTTGTCGTTATTCACGACATCACGTTCTGGAATTTTTGCCGCCGCCGGCAGATACTTTTTGAAATACCGGGGGATAACATTCTCCAAGATTCTGCTTCTGACTTCGCGTCGTCTTTCACGTGAACGCCAAAACCAATTTAACACATGTCCGCGCAAAATTATATCTGATAACGCCAGTATTCTGCCAAGGTTCATGTTTCCCCCTTTTGTTTAGTTTTATTCTTCTGGGGCCGAATCGCCTTCATCATCAACCGGTGAACCGATTGTCATTTCTTCGGCAATTCCATTCGCCCGTGACATAATTTTATCAAGCAATTCTTGTTGCGCATCCGGATGGTCTTTCAACCATTGGCGTGCATTTGCTTCGCCCTGCCCTATGCGTTCATCATTATAGGAATAAAAACTGCCTGCTTTATCGATGAAATTATATTTGACCCCCATATCCAAAATTTCGCTGATCCGAGAAATGCCTTCGCCATACATAATTTTGAAATCGACCGTGCGGAACGGTGGCGCGACCTTGTTTTTAACAATTTTAACACGCGTTTCATTACCAACGATATTTTCTTTTTCTTTGATAGCCCCTGTACGACGAATATCCAGACGCACCGACGCATAGAACTTTAACGCATTACCACCCGATGTTGTTTCTGGATTACCAAACATAACACCAATTTTCATACGAATCTGGTTAATAAAGATAAGCAATGTATTACTGCGTGAAACGCTGCCCGCCAATTTTTTAAGCGACTGACTCATCAACCTTGCGGTTGTTCCCATAAATGTATCACCAATATTGCCTTCTAATTCTGCCTTGGGTACCAATGCCGCAACAGAATCAACGACAACAACATCAACCGCACCCGACTTGATAAGTGTATCGGCAATTTCCAATGCCTGTTCACCCGAATCGGGTTGCGATATAATCAGGTTCGCAACATCAACGCCCAACTTTTTCGCATAACTTGGGTCCAACGCATTTTCGGCATCAATGTATGCGCATGTGCCACCTTTCTTTTGTGCTTCGGCCACCGCATGCAATGCAAGTGTTGTCTTACCAGAACTTTCTGGACCGTATATTTCAACGATACGGCCACGTGGGTAACCACCGATTCCCAATGCGATATCTAATCCCAATGAACCCGAAGATATTGCTTCTATGCTCTGCTGGGAACCATCACCCATTTTCATAATTGCTTCTTTACCGAATTGTTTTTGAATTTGCGCCAACGCTGATTCCAATGCAGGATTTTTTGCACCCGTTGTTGCGACTTCTTTCTTTGCCATAAATAACCCCTTTCTTACACGGCTATACTACAAAGAAAAAAGGTTACTTGCAATTATTTTTTAGCGATTAAAATCATAATGGAAATTAGCCCCACCGCCGCGGTTACAAACCATACCGCCGATGTCACACCAAACAATGTAATGCATGCCGCACCAATGATTGGTGCAATTACACTTGGCAAATTCGCACTAGTCCGGAAAACTCCATAAAACCGGGTTTGTTGCGCCTTTTTCGTGTTATCAAAAAACAACAAATCGTGTACTGGTTCCATAAACGCACCCGAAAATTGCCACAGTACAAATATGGCTAGTAGCGGATACCCACTTGCCACCGTTGCCCAAATGGAAAACGCCGCAAAGGTCCCAAAACCCAATATTAACCATAATTTTTTACCGAATCGCCGCACCAGACGCCCCATAACTTCGGACAGCAATAGATACGGAATTATGCCAATGGTTAAAATCGTACCCAATGTATCTTTGGTAAATCCATTTTCTATAACCACAATTGGTACATACAAAAACCGCATGGCACGCAACGAATAAAAACCAAAGTTAATAAGATATGCGCGCAACATACCCGGCGTTCTAAAAAACAGTATCGCATTACGCATCAGCGATCGCACGGTGCGACGCGGACTCATTGGTTTAATTTGTTTGTCTTCTTGGACAATGCGGAAATATTTAAAGAACATCCATGCCGCCAAATAAATTGCCGATGACAGAAAGAACGCCGCCCTGTTTCCATAACGCGTTGCGACCATAACCGCCAACATTGGCGCAAACAACGC
The DNA here is from genome assembly GCA_017618595.1 of Alphaproteobacteria bacterium. Lineage (GTDB taxonomy): Bacteria > Pseudomonadota > Alphaproteobacteria > Rs-D84 > Rs-D84 > Enterousia. The sequence continues at coordinate 7,409 of JAFZTZ010000096.1, read as the reverse complement.
CCCAATATTTGTCCACAGGTGATAACGCGAATTAAGACGCGCCATTCCCGTATCACCCGCAAAATCTGACATAAACAGCGGTATCAACATCGCAGATAAAGTTATTGCAAAACCACTAGTATAATCCAGTACAACAAATGTCCGCGGCAACACCGAAAATCCCATCATTGCGTAACACGCCACCAACATTAACAATGCAAAATAGAAAACCTTGACCTTGGAAAACTGGCGAAATATTTCGTTCGCAAACAGCGCCACAATCATACAAAACACAGAATATATTGCAACATAAATACCAACGATAGCCGAACTTTTAAATATCTCTAATATAACAAGTGAATAAACCGCATTATAAATACCATCGGCAAACCCGGTAAACAACCCCAAATTTGCAAATGAAAACCCACTAACCGAACTGCGCGCAGAAATATATTTATCTTTGGCCATACGTTTTCCCCCAACATACTATTTGGCATTTTATTATATGATACCACAAATTCGGGGAAATCGCAAAGGCACAAAAAACGCACCGAGCGGTGCGTTTTAATTATTTTGCTTCTTGCTTTTGATTTCTTTTTTCATACAAATCTGCGAAATCAACCTGTTGCATTGCAAACGGTGGGAAGCCTGATTCTGCGGTCAAGCGTGTAACCAATGCACGAACCGCCGGGAACAACAATGTTGGAACATCTATTAACAAAGTCCGCTTTTTCGCATCTTCATCTTTTTCTTCTTCCATTTGAACCAGGCCAGAATATGTTGCCTCTATTAAAAAGATAGATTTGCCATCTGCTTTCAATTTTGAATGAATTTTTGTAATCAAATCAACCATAAACAGATTCTTTTCTGATCCTTTGACCTGCATATCTATGTTAATTTCCAATTCTGCCTGACCATTGTCCTGTTTAAAGAATAAATCTGGGACGTTTGGGCTTTCAAAAGAGATGTCTTTCAAAAATTGAGATATAATATTGAACTTTGCCATTACGATTGCTCCTTTTTTTATGACCAGTTTTATGATAATATAACACTAAAGAGGAATTTTACAAGTGGGAGAGATAAATAAAATGAGATACAAGTTTCCAAAGGTTCTTTTTCGTGGCCTGGGTGCCGTATTTTTGGGCATTTTATTAACTTCGTGTGATCTATCAACCCCAACACATACCGGTAACGATTCGGTATATCCGTCGGGTAATCTGCGCGCTGTTTCGTATTCGGAACTGCCAGATTGGGACAAAGACGATGTTAGATATGCACTTCAGGCATTCCGTAATTCATGCAAGGCCAAAATACAATACAAGGGTCGCGTTATCCCCGACCATGCATTATTTGAAGAAAAATGCAATATGCTGCCCAGCGCCAGCGCCGACAACGCAACTGTGCGTGCATGGTTTGAATCAAACTTTCAACCCTACAAGGTATTTAATGACAATGGTGGTTCCAAGGGAACATATACCGGATATTACTCTCCTGTTATCCCTGGATGTCGTACCAAGACCGCCGAATGTAATGAACCATTGATGGGTATCCCAACCGATGGAACCACATTTAAAGGCGTGCCAAAGAAAAAGATTGTTGAAAATAAAATTGGTCGCGTTCTGTATTGGGCGAATATCGTCGATGTTCAAAACATTCAAATCCAAGGCAGCGGAATGTTAAAACTGCCTGATGGCAAATTGGTAAAATTGAATTTTGCCGCGGTAAACGATATGCCATTTAAATCCATTGGCGAACAACTGCGCAATCGTGGAATCAGACCAGATGGTGGATATTCTGCCGATGCGGTATGGAAACATTTAAAGAAAAATCCAAAACTTGCCAAAGAGGTTATATATAACAACCCACGCTATGTATATTTCTACGAATCTGTTCCACCAGATGTGATTGGGAAACTTGGGACACCGCTTTCAAAAATACGTAGTGTCGCAATGGACGATTCGCTGTATACATTGGGTTTACCCGTGTACATCAATACGAACCTTTCCAATGGCCAGAAATTTAGACGCCTTATGATTGCCCAAGATACCGGCAGCGCAATTCGCGGTTGGATACGCGCTGACATATTCTTTGGCAAAGGCGACGAGGCATATAATTATGCCCACGGTCAACATGCCCAGGGCGAAATGTATATCCTGATGCCAAAAGAATATAGTTATGTCAAACCAAGAAAATAAGTTTAATCCAGATGAACGCGCCGCACGCCCACAAACAATTGCCGGCGTGTTGGGACGTTTTTTCAAACGAATTGGCGTGCGCGCATCTGATTCTGATTTGGTTGCGCGTTGGCCGGATATTATTGGCCCCGAAATATCAGATTTGGCATCCATTTGTGCAGTTAAAAAGACACGTTCTGGCGGATACAATATTGTCCTACGACCAAAAAATCCGGCACATACATTAAAATTGTCATATATGACCGAAGAGATAAAAAAGAAGATAAACAATTACTTTGGTTCAACCTGCGTTGATAAAATAACATTCAGGAAATAAATATGGCGACACGCATTTTGGGTATCGACCCGGGACTTTTACACACAGGTTGGGCGGTCATAGACACCGCCGGTACATCGCGTCATTATGTGGCTAGTGGTGTTATATTACCCAAAAAGACAGGCCCACTTGCTGAACGCCTTGCCATTATTTTTAACGAGGTTTCAAAACTCTGTGATACATTTTCCCCAAATGAATGCAGTATGGAAATAACATTTGTAAATAAAAATCCAACAACAACACTTATTCTGGGGCATGCACGCGCGGCGGCAATGGTTGCCATTGCGGTCAAAGAGATTCCAATATTTGAATACGAACCGAATCGTATAAAAAAGATTTTAACTGGCGGTGGACATGCCGATAAAACCGCGGTTGACAAAATGGTTCGTATATTATTGCCAACGGCAAATCCAAAAACCCCAGATGAAAGTGATGCCATCGCAATTGCCCTGGCACACGCAAACACTACAAACTTCGCAAAATTTATTTCTTAATTAAATATTTTTACCACTTTATTTATTCCTGTATAAAACTTGACAATTTGCATAATTTGTCTTATATTATAAGTACACTAAAGGAAAATTAGTATAATTTTATAAAACTAATAAAGGATTAAAAAATGACAAAAATACAAGAAATTGGATTTCACGCAACATTCTTAGTACCGACCTATGATTTGGGCGACAAGACAAGATTTATTACAACACAAAATGCATATTCAATTGATAACAAGGTCTGTAAATCAATAGATGTCTGGTTAGTTCAGGCGATTAACGGCCAAGAAACCGAATCAATGTTAACATCTTTAAGAAAAGAACAATTAAATGGGGAACGAGAAATAAAAAAGACAAAAAAAGATGAAGGTCTATCAGCTGACGAAAAAGACAAAAGAATAAGTTTCCTTAGACATTATGCAAAACTAATGAAAACATATTTAAAAGATTATCATCGTGGTAATATGCAACACACACCTGACCCAGAATTTGTAGATATTGCAAAACGCAATTTGGCCACCGTAAATTGTAATGTGGATAAAGCAATATATTTATGTGGCATCACCCATTTGATTGAACGATAAGAAAACGGGCGCAAATGCGCCCGTACTTAATTACACTAACCACTAATTATGCCGCGGCGGTAAATACCTTTTGAACATCGTCGTTGGCGTCCAACGCATCAACCAGGCGTTCAACTTTTTCCCATGTTTCTTCGTCAACATCCATCGGCATATTTGGAATCCATGTTAATTCCGCGCTTTCTGGTTCACCCAAAACATCCGCGATTTTCTTTTGAACATTCATAAAATCATCTGGCTTTGTTGTAATGATGAAACCTTCTTCGGTTGTTTCCAAATTGTCTGCGTCCGCATCCATAATGATTTCCATCATTTCATCTTCGGTTTTACCAATAGACGATGGATACAAAATCTGACCGGCACGTGTGAACATAAATGCAACGCTGCCCTCCTCGCCCATGTTACCACCGTGTTTGGAAAATATATTGCGAACCTCTGGCACGGTACGACGTGGATTATCGGTCAACGCTTCGACAATAATTGGCACCGCACCCGGACCATAACCTTCATAACGAACAGATACATAACTTTCGGTATTGGAACCCGACGCCTTTTCAATTGCGCGTTTAATGTTATCATTTGGCATAGAATTTTTACGTGCCTGTAAAATTGCCAAACGCAAACGTGGGTTATTATCGGGATTTTTATCACCCAACTTCGCCGCCATTGTAATTTCACGCGCCAGTTTTGTAAACAAACCACTACGCGCCGCATCCGCCAGCCCTTTCTTGTGCTGAATATTATGCCATTTGCTGTGTCCACTCATAATTTGACCTTTTTATTTAATTAGATTAAAATAACTGGGATAAAGGATAGCAAATGATTGGAAAATTGCAAGGCATTGTTGATTATATTGGCGATGGATTCATTATTTTGATGGCCGGCCCCATTGGATATCGGGTCTATACCCCGGAAACCCTGACTTTAAAGGATACCGTTAGCCTGTGGATTGAAACGGTTGTCCGCGAAGATTCGATTCGTTTATTCGGGTTTTCGTCGCTTGCCGGGCAAAACCTGTTTAATATGCTAACCAGCGTATCTGGCGTTGGACCAAAGGTTGCATTGGCAATTATGGGAACTATCAAGACCGATACCCTGATGACCGCAATTGCAACTGGGGACGCAAAAACAATATCAACCGCCCCAGGCGTCGGTAAAAAAATGGCCGAAAAGATCATCGTTGAATTAAAGTCCAAGGTTGGCGGTGCATCATTTGATTTTGGTGCATCTGATTCTGGCGGCGTTCTGCCTGATTTGTTGTCTGCGTTGGAATCATTGGGATATCGCCGTATGGATATTGTTGAAATGGCACAAAAATTGGTTGCACAAAATCCGGACACCGACATATCAAAACTTGTCCCAATGGCATTAAAAGAAATAAGTGGTAATAAATAATGACAAACAACGATGCTATTTTTGCACTATCATCGGGGCGCGGAAAATCTGGGGTCGCGGTAATTCGTATTTCCGGGAATAACCTAACCGAATTTGCTGAAAAAATCATTGGCCGTGCGCCAACCCCACGGCACGCATACTTTACAAATCTGACCGATGATGCGGGTGAAATAATCGACCAATGCGTTATTCTGTACTTCTCTGCACCAAACAGTTTTACCGGCACCGATATAATTGAAATTCAATCACATGGTGCACCGGCGGTTATAAATAAAATTTTTGAATTCTTGCGCGCAAACGATATGCGAATCGCAACCCCCGGCGAATTTTCACGTCGCGCATTTTATAACGGTAAAATGGATTTGTCCGATGTTGATGGGCTGGTTGCACTATTGGATGCCCAAACAGACCGTCAGCGCGCTGCGGCATTGAAATCTATGATGGGGGGCGATAGTGATATTTATGCCGAATGGCGTAATCAAATGTTAAAGATATCGGCATATGCCGCCGCCATGACAGATTATAATTCGGATGACCTGCCTGGTGATATAGACAAAACAATTTATGAACATATAAAAACGCTCTATACGGCGGTTTCCGGTGCATTGAACAAATATAAAACATCACGCGCAATTACATGTGGTGTAAATATCGCAATTGTTGGTGAAACAAATGTTGGCAAATCATCGCTGTTTAATCGCATTGTGGGATCCGCCCGCGCAATTGTATCCGATATTCCGGGAACCACCCGCGATGTTGTGTCGGCCACAATGGATATTGGTGGATATATGGTAAATATATCTGATACGGCGGGTATTCGCGATGCGACCGATACGATAGAACGAATCGGTATAGAACGCACCAATAATGAAATAGAAAATGCCGATATAGTAATTCATGTAATAAACCCGAATGATGAATATCGTTTGGTACGCGATGATGAAATTTTGGTTATAAACAAATCTGATACAACAGATACACATAATTTTGATGACGCGATTTATACATCGGCAAAAACAGGGGATGGTGTCGCTGAATTGATGCAAGAAATTATGAGACGCATAAATCAAATAACCGGGAACGGTGAATCGGTTTTAATGATAAATGCGCGCACATACGACCTTGTTAAAACCGCGGCGAATGAATTAAAGAACGCTCTTGAACTATCAAATGGTGATTATGATATATTATCCGAACACGTGCGGTATGCCGCAGATGCCATTGGCAAAATTCTTGGTGTAATTGGTACAAACGAAGTGCTGGATATGACATTTTCACAATTATGTTTGGGGAAATAGGAATTAACAAAAAAAACAACCGCCCAAATGGGCGGTGTTTTTTATCTTTTAATTTCAAGCAGTGTTTTTGCACCAACAAATGAGGTTATTTTACCTGCGCCATACTTCTTTCTTATTGATTCTGGCAATACCGCTTCGTCAATAACTTTAATAACTTCTGCATATTCTTTTGGATGCGCTTTCAAATATCCACGGATAATCGCAACACATCTTTCATAATTCAAAGTACTCAAGTTACCTTTCGCCAAACTTTCAAAATAGCTTCTGTCCTTTTCTGACATAGATTCTAATATTTTGTTTACATCTATGTTCAGTTCTTCTATTACACGATCCAGTTCAACAGTACCGCAACCATTTTTCATTTTTTCCAAAGCTCGGAAAAGTCGATTAGTTTTTTCTTTTTTATCCTTTGCATCTCTGGAAACAACGATTCCCATTGCAACACATGTTATAAGCAAGTTCATAAAAGTATCAAAACCGGCACCAAATGGGTCATCTTCCCAGTCCCCCATACCATAAGCACTTCTAATTGCTTCGCCATAAGTATCATATCTGGCGGTTGTTTCGGTATTTGTATTTGGGTCCCATTCGCCTTCAAACAAGTGATCCAAGCCAAAGAAAGCACTACCAATCATAATTCCAATAATTTGCCCCAGCAATGCACCCTTGATAACGGAACATAACAAAAACGGTCTAACCCTACGTGCGATTATACGTCTTTTCGCCCGTTCCAGTTTTTCTTTTGCCCTGGCTAAACGTGCCTGTTCTTTTTTTTGCTTTTCGGCTTCAATTTTCTTTTGTTCTTCTTTTTGTTTGCGTTCTGCCGCCTGTCTTTTTCGTTCTAACTCTTTTTGATATTCATCATATCCGATTCTTTGTGTCATTTTTTACCTTTATTGTTTTCTGATATATAAATCCATTCTATATATCTTAAACAAGAATATAGCACAAAAAATATTATTGTCAAGCATTATTTATAATACAAAAATTATATTATACCCCAAATATCAAAAAAATCCGCCGATGCGATTTTGGAAAAAAATTGGTGTAATTGGCACCGAAGAAGTCTTGGACATGACCTTTTCACAATTATGTTTGGGAAAATAAATAAAAAACGCCCCGGCAACACGCCGGGGCATTTTTCTCCTTGT
>JAFZTZ010000014.1 GCA_017618595.1 Alphaproteobacteria bacterium | reverse complement strand
TTGGCAATCATTTGAATTTCGCCAATTGCATCTGGCAATGCCAATACCTTTTGATTACAACATTCTTCGGCTTTCTGGCCACTTTCAGGATTACAAAATGGGCATAAATTTATATCCATGCTTTGCAATGCCGGGCACAGTTTCAACATATGAATCAATGGTTTTTGTTGATATGTATAAAGTTCCAAATATTTTTTCATATTCGTTTTGCGCAGATTCATCAAAAATACAAAGGCTGCACAAACCCGTTTCGCAGATTCAGCTTGTTCTTTGTATTTCAAATGCCGCTGCTTTGCTTTTTCTGCTTGTTCGGCTTGGTTTGCCTGGTACCATGCGTGTTTATATTGTTTGTAATGCTCTGGGTTTTTGCTAACCGCTTTTTTTTGTGTTTCATACCTGGCCGCTTTATTTTTTTTACGACGTTCTTTGTCATATTCGCGCATAAATTAAAGATGGCTGTGATACCATTGACGTTTCTGTTCTAATAATTTTTCACGATTTTGTGCGTAATGTTCCCGTCTTTTTTGATTTATTTTATCTTTGTTTTTCGCCCAATCTCTACGTTTTCGCGCATTGATTTTGTCTCTGTTTTTTCTGACATATTCTGCCTGTTTATCTTTTTTAGATTGTTTCATTGCATCGATTTGCGCCTTAATTCTTTCGGATAAATCCTGGGGCGGATTTATTATACGGGCATTTGGATTTGTACGTAATACATGAGCATTCAAATATTGAATACGATCAGGTTTAATATAAAACGGCAATTTCAACGTGATAAATTGCAACAAATACTTATCCAAATATGCGCCACCGCACATCAGGTCCATAAAGTCCTGTTCGGTAAATATATCTTGGATGCCTTCATCAGCCAAGAAAGTTTTAACATCTTTTTCTTTGGATGAATCAAATAAATACCATTCCAAAAACACCTCGGATAACGTCGTAATACGACCAACCTCGGTATCTTTTGTTCCGCCCCATGCCAAACTCATGCCATCTTCTTCGTTCAGGACATCATAGTCAATGCCATCTTGGGCAAATAGATCTAAATCAAAAAATTCTTCTAATGTATCATCGTTCATAACAGAAGTATTTTAACACAATACTTTCATTTGTCAATATTTTAACAAAAAAATATTATAGTTCCAGGCAACGTATTATTTATACCCGCCTTTCCCAACAAAACACTCGACATTTTTATTTTTTGTGCTACATTATTAAACAACAATAACAAAGGAATAAAAATGAAAAAGATTCATTTAATTACATTTGTATCATTATTTGTATTTAGCGCATGTTCTTCACCTAATGAAAATCAAGTAAGAAATATAAAATTTGTGGAGCCCAAACAAGTAGATCTGCCACCAAAAAGTCAATTTGTTGATACATTGCGCGTTACAGGTGTATCAAAAAGATCATGGGGTTATACTTATGGGCATTCGGACGTACAATTGAAATGTGTTGATAAGAACGCTAATGAATGCATTTTGGCATTTGATATCAACCTTGCCGCCATGACAGATGCCGCATTTACCGAACGTGGCGACACAATTATAATGAAGGGTAATGAATTTGTAAAAAATCTGACCCAGGAAAGAATTAAAAATGAATTTGTTCGTCATTAAAAAAAATCTGGCAAATGCCAGATTTTTTTTATTCATATCTTAAACTATCAATTGGATTTAATTTTGCGGCCTTTATTGCGGGCATAACCCCTGATGCCAAGCCAACCACAACCGCAACCGATATGGATACAATCACCGGCCAAACGCTGAACGGTACATTATACCCCAATATAAACCGTCCAACCCCTTGGGACAGCCCAACCCCAAGTATTAGTCCGAACATAGACCCAATAAATGAAATCAAAATGGATTCCGATAAGAATTGAATAATAATTGTGCTTTCTTGTGCACCAATCGCCTTGCGAATACCGATTTCACGCGTGCGTTCGGCAACCGATACCAACATCATGTTCATAATTCCAATAGATCCCACCAACAATGACACCGCCGCAATCGCAACAAGCAGCAATGTCAAATAACTGCTGACCGTGTTCATTGTTTCCATAACCTGTTTCATATCGGTAATTTGAAAGTCGTCCGCCGCATCGTCTTTTAATTTGTGCCGTTGACGCAATACCTGGGTTATTTGTTCGGTTGCAAGATTATTATCGGCGTCCTGATACAATTTTAATGTAATCATATTAACAGAATTCGGAAACCGCGAACCAACGATACGCTTCTTCAGCGTTGTAATTGGCACGATTATCATATCGTCTTGGGATCCCATGGATGAATCACCCTTGGCCTTGGTTACACCAATAACCGTTAGTGGCGTATTACGGACACGTATAACCTCGCCTACTGGATTTTTTGGCATTCCCAATTCTTCGGCGGTTTCTGGTCCAATAACTGCATAGGTTGACGCATTACGAACTGCCGACATTTCAAAGAATGAACCATATTGCATTTCTATGTTTTGAACCGTCGCATATCCCGGGTACACACCGACCATCGATGTTGACCAATTTTTGTTTCCATATACAACCTGGGCGCCACTATTTTCTGTCGGACTAATCGCGGCGACATCAGGTAATTTTGCCAAATCTTCGATATCATCCATGGTTAATGTCATACGATTTCCGCCACGCACACCGGCACTTTGCGCCGCGCCCGCACGTATCATTATCGTATTCGTGCCAAGCGATGAAAACTGATCGGTAATAGATTGCTGAACCGTTTCGCCAACCGCGACCATAATCACAACGGCCATAATACCAATAACAATCCCCAACACCGTCAAAAAAGACCGCATTTTATTGCCACTAATGGACAGCCAAGATTCATGTGCAATATCAAGAAATGTCATTTCTTATGCGCCCTTTGTTCAGATTTGGTTAACACAGATTCACTTTTCGGCACCGGTCCATCATATGTTATATGGCCGTCGTAAATATGAATCACGCGGTTTGCGTATTGTGCGATTTCAAATTCGTGCGTAATCATTACAATAGTTATCTTTAATTCCGCGTTTAATTTCTTAAAGAACTTTAAAATTTCATTACCCATCTTGGAATCGAGCGCCCCCGTTGGTTCATCCGCCAAAATAATCTTTGGGTCGCCCGCCAATGCGCGCGCAATGGCAACACGCTGTTTCATACCACCCGACAATTGCGTTGGCAGATATGTTTCAAATTTTTCTAACCCCACCAACTTTAACATTTCACGCGCCCGCGTCATACGTTCTTCCATCGGCAAACCACGATACATCAATGGCAACATAACATTGTCCAAGATATTGCGCTTTGGTAATAAATTAAAGTTCTGGAAAACGAAACCGATATATTCGTTCCTGACGCGCGCCAATTCATCTGGCAGCAGCGTTGTTATATCTTTGCCATATAATTCATAAACACCGCTTGTTGCAACATCCAATGCGCCGATTATATTCATACATGTTGATTTACCCGACCCCGACGGCCCCATAATCGCGACAAATTCACCCGGCATAACATCAAATGTGTTATCAAACAAAACCTGTTGTTCACCGCCGATTTCCAGCGGAAAACTTTTGCAGATTTTTTTCATAGAAATAATTGGCGTCTGCTTCTGTTTCATAAACTACACATTCTCCTACAGCTTCCCATTATGATCACAAATCCAACGACATAACAAATACATCAAAAGATATGGAAAGATGAAAAAGCCAACAATAAATTTCAAAATTCTCATTATATCTTCTCCTGATTCCTATCTTGGACCACCACCTGGACCGCCCATCATTCCGCCACGCTGATTATTATTTGAACGGCGGGTCGCCGATTGACCAACATAACCCATAATAATCTTATCGCCTTCTTTTATCTCGTCAGATATTATTTGCGTTTCAGTCGCGGTTGCGATTCCCTTGGTATACGGTACCAACACAACATCTTTACCACGCTTTATTGCCAAATGATTTGCCGGTTTTACAGATTCATCCGTCACTTCAACAATACCATCAAAACTGCGCAACAGGAATGCGGAATTTTGCGCCTTCCATGTATCTGTTGCCGAATTAACAACAATCGTTACAAACGCCGTCATACCCGGCATCAGCGATAAATTACTGTTATCTACATCAATAACCACCGTATAAACAACAACATTCGATGTTGTCGTTGGCGACAGACGGACCTGGCGTACGGCACCATTAAACGTCTTGGACGGATATGCATCAACCGTAAATGTAACCGGTTGCCCTGTTTTAATGACACCAATGTCCGCTTCGGATACAGATGTTTCAATTTGCATTTTGGTTAAATCTTCGGCAATTTCAAACAAATCAGGTGTTTGGAAAGATGCCGCAACGGTTTGTCCTTTATCAACCTTGCGCGAAATAACCGTTCCATCAACAGGGGATGTTATCGTTGCATAGCCCAAATTTGTAACCGCGCGATCATATTGCGACTGCATACGTTTCACCGACTGAACGGCCTGTTCGTATGTAGACAAAGATTTTTCCATTTCTGCACGCGCAATGTATCCCGAATCATACAATGTTTTGTTTCTTTCATAATCACTTTGCGCCAATGTTAATTGTGATTTTGCAGATTCCAATGACGCTTCGGCTTCAGCCACAGATGCCTGAAGAACCGATGGTTCAATGGTCAATAATTTATCGCCCTTTTTCACCGTTGAATTGTAATCTACAAAGATTTCTTCAATTGTTCCTGAAACCTGGGAACCGACATTTACGGTATTCAATGGTTTAATTTCACCCGTGGCGGTAACTGTTTGCGACAGATTTCCGCGCGTTATATCCATTGTAACAAACTCTTTTTGGGCCGCCTTTTTTGTATCGCCAATAAACAAATACAGAACGACCAACAAAATCGTTGTAAGTATCAACAACCATTTGTGGCGACGAAACCAACTTCTTTGATTTTTATTCATTATTTGTCCCCCTCTAATTCTGATTTTATATCACCAATTGCCAATGCGACCGCTGCGCGTTTAACAAACAAATCATATTTCGCAGAATTGTGTTGCCGTTGCGCATCAACCAATTCAGACTGCGCCGTTTGCCAATCCAGCATCGTTGCACGACCAACCTTGTACATTCCCGATGTAACCTTTTCTGATTCCGTTGCAGATTTCAATAATGCCTCGGTTTGCTTTAACACCGTTTGCGCCGTTCTATAATTCTGGTACGCGGTATACACATCCATCATTGCGGTGTTTATCGTTTGCTGTTCGTTAAATTTGGCGCGATCATAATCACTTTCCGCCGCACGCAAACCATACATATTCGCAAACCCCGCAAAAATTGGCATAGATGCACGAATTCCAATTGAACCGTTTATCTTGCTGGATGTCGGCACAAAAACATCGCCAATGGAATCATCGTTCCACCCAATAGAACCCGATGCCGAAATAGACGGTAAATTTTTCAAAAACGCACTATTACGGCGATGCCATGCTGCGTCTTTATTTGCAGACGCCTTTAATAAATCAGGCCGTTTTTCGCGCGCAATTTTTATCAATTCGTCGATATTTTCGTTTTCCGCATCCGTTCCAAATTCCGACCCCATATCTTCAATTGCAATATTTTGATCCGCCGGAAACGACAATTTGGTCAGCAATGTTCCCTTGGTAATTTCACGATTATTTTTCGCACGTTCCAACGATAGTTTAGAACTTGCCAATGTTGTTTCCGCCTTTAATACATCGGCGCGCGCAACCACACCGGCCTTGAACTTATTACTTGCGGTATCATACGCCGTCTGTGCCACCGCCAATGCGGTTTTGGCAGATTCTACATTTGCATCTGCATTTAATAATTCATAGTAAGTTCCAACCAGTCCGTACACAAAATTCTGGACGGTTTCACTAAAATCAAATCCCGCAGCACGATATGTTGCAATCATTTGGTTCATGTCTGCGGTTCTTTTACCAAAATCAAATATCAAATAAGACGCCGATATAGACGCACCATATGACCAATCATCCCAATGTTTATCTTTGTAATTTTTTCCGGCGGACACCCCGGCCGAAACGCTTGGCAAATAACTTGCATAACCAGCGTTTTTATTGAAATGTGATGAACGCAAAGATGCATATGCCGCCGCCGTTTGCGGATTTCGGCACAAACCTAATTTAATAACATCCTGAAGTGACAGAACATCTTCGGGAACCGTATTGCGCGTTGCGCAGTCATCGGCGCCAAAAGCCACCATCGGCACAAGTGCGGCGATCAGGAATATTTTACGCATGAAAAATCTCCTACCTAGGAAGATATTATAATGTATTTTTTTCTAAAATGCACTTATTTTTTCCGTGGCTATCTTAAGAATTGATATTCTTCAAAAAAATGTTTGGCTGGCAAAAATAAATCTCGTGGCAATTCGTTCCGGTTAAACCAGCGCCATTCTGCGCACTTATTTGGTTCGCATAATTTTGGAACGACATCGTTTTTTATATATGTCAAACAATGAATTGTTATGTAATGTTTTTTAGAATCTTGGAATATATCATTAGTCCATGCAACCGCGACAACGTCATCATGTGATAAATCTATTGCTGTTTCTTCCATTGTTTCGCGAATTGCCGTCTGAATTGGTGTTTCACCAAATTCCAAATGTCCACCGGGTGCGCCCCACATTCCGCCGCCATGCACACCCAAACGATGTCCCATCAAGATCTGACCCGATGGATTTATTATCCACGATGCAACACCAACACGAACAGTATTAGAACTATTTCCCATCTTGCGACATCCGCATTACCAAACTATTCATAACATTTGTTAAATTACGACCGGCAATTTGTTCCGCATACAAATAATTCAATATTGCCAAATTATTGTTATCAACCTGCAGACAATTTACATACGAACCAGCCGGATCCCCTGTTGCCGTATAAACATTGTTTTGCTTGGCACGGCCCAAATTATGAACTTCGTGTTCGGCACCGACAACAACACGCATACCCTTGTCATCGTTACGATAAACGCCCCAATCATTATTTTGTAAAGTTTCTGAATGTATTTCGCGATCTTCAAGTTTTTGGCGCAGATTATCCATCGCTAATTTTGTTCCCGCCGTATTAAACCCAAGCAAGCAAATACGAATTGCAGGCAACAAATAGTCGCTTTGTACAACATCTGCGATAATATTCGCCACGCCCGTTAAATTATTATGAAATTCATCCACAGATATATCCAAGGTCAGCAACTTATTACCCAAATATGCACTTTTTGCCAAACTTTTAAGGGTTTCAGCACGCATATTATATTTTTCACCCCACACCCCGTTTGTTTTTATTGTCGGGATACCATCAATCTTATAAATGCACGACAAAATCGTCGGAATATAATCAGGATTTCCAAACTGATACGGTGCCAGCCCTTCGCCACCACTTATTGTGTAATGCTGCATGATATGATACGGAACATCTTGAAATTCACCAATATATTGTTCCGCCCGTGTTAACGGCATGAAATTCGTGGGGTTATGCGCACCTGAACATTCGCAACAATGTGCGCAATTTAAATTGCACCAATTTGTAATTTTCAACGAAAGTGTAACGACACCGTACATAATAACCTCTTGATCGACAAATTATACACTAATAATTTCTTTTGTCAAATCAGGATTTAAAAAAGTCAAAGAAATTAAACCATTGTGTTGGGTATCTCAACAAAATTCCCTGTAAAAATTCCAAATATTCTATTGCCATTTTACCGATATTTCGCGAAGTAATTTTCTTTACAAACACGCGATAATTTTCACCACCGGTATTAATGTTTGCAATGGCAAATATTGGGCAATCGCACACGCGGGCAAACCGGAACACACCTGCCGGCAAGACACAATTCGCACCCAAAAATTTTGATTTTATAACCTTGTCTGGACTGGTTGGGGAAACACGATCCGCCGCCATCATAACCAATTCCCCGGATTTAAGCGCATCGTACATATTTCCGGCCATCGCAACATCTATTGTTTCGGTGGAATGAATAATTGTATTTTGATATTTGGCATGGCGTTCAATAAACCGACGAAATGCGGGGTTCTGTCCAACATTCATAAATGCATGCATACGTTTATCCGCCGCATTTGGAATTGCGCACAGTGCCTCTATATTACCAAGATGCGAACACAGGAAAAATGCGCCATAGCCCGCAGATAAAATATTTTGTAATTCTTGCCAATCGGCGTCATCATTTACCGTGAATTTTATTTTTGTTTTGGCATCGCATATCGCCGACATTTTATCAACAACCGAATACGCAAATGCGCGAATATGCGCGGCGGATGAAAACCGCGATGGTGCCAGATGATTTTCCACCTGGTACTGATTCAAAATATTTTTATATTGTCTTGATACGCGCCGTGCTGCACGTGTCCCCATTGTAATAAAAGCACATATTATTCCCACCATGACCTTTAGCGCACGCACACCAAACGCCCGATATATCCACCATAAAAATTCCATACGCAATTGCCCTGCACCGCGTTCGCGTACCTGATACCAATTATCCAACGTCTCTTGCCTTTGGTTTGTTTTGTGTTATAGTTCGGTTATGAATATTTATATAACAGATTTATCCACAATATGCAACCCGGACGATTTGGCGGAAAAACTATCGCCATCAGATTTGGCGCGCTTCCAATCTTTTAAACAGAAAAACCGCGCGATTCAATTTCTGGTTGCACATACGATAAAATCTGAATTAGAAACCAAATTTGAATATATCTCTATTGCCCACAAAGACAACTTTGTTATTGTCGCGGCATCATCCGCCCCAATCGGTGTTGACATTGAAGACGCATCAAAAAAACGCGATTTCAATTCATTTGGCGATTTTATGGAATTTAAAAACATAAAAACTTTGAACGAATTCTATCGCGCCTTTACTTTATCCGAGGCCAAATATAAATCTGGCACAGACAGCCCTGCCCGATTTTATCAATTACAGAAATACATGATTTGCATAGTATCAAACGACCAAGATATTACTTGGCACAACCCCGCATTAGTCCCGGAACAAATATAGCGACACGATATAAGATACCGCAATTCCAATGGCCAAAATCATCCCCATTGCCGCAATAAGAAAGAAACTTGTAAACGCCAACAGCCCAAACCCAATAAAACTGGTCAGAAACGAATAAAAAACTGGTCGCAGTTCTGCGTTCTTTTTCATATTTATATGAAATATGGCATAATCCATCCCAAGTCCGATTACTATAAATAACCCCAGTAGATGAAAAAATGTTATCGGCATACCCAAAATGGTCAAAATCGCAACCGACACAATTACGCCCATCAACGGCGGCATCAGATACCGGCCTGCGCGACGCCCATACAGCACCACCAATCCACCAACCAAAACCAATCCGCATATTATCAGCAACCAATATGTTTCATGGCTAAATTTTTCCATTTGGTTTTGTATCTGGCGTGCGGGCGCAATTACCCGTGCATTTTCATTTGCTATAACCGCATCTGCAGATATCGAACTAACCGAATAAAAATTGCCATCTATGTTTACCAGTAACCGTTCTATTTGCTGTTTTAATGCGCCCAAATCTTCATTTTCGATTGTTAATGTATCCGCCGGCACAAATTGCGGCAGCACTTTCAGTCCCAACGATTTTTTTATATTTTTTGCCTGGGATTTATATAATTCACGAACTAAATTATTATTTTCGCTTTGACGTTTTAATGACGGCACCACAGATGATACCCCAAAAAATTGCACCCCAGCATCGCGTATTTCTTCTTCTGTTTCAAGAACGCTTTGCGCATCCGCGCCGCGCACAACCAGAAACGCGGTCTGCCCAGATTGGTTTAAATCACCGATAACTTTTTCCGCCACCGCCAATTCTTTGTTTGGCCGATACATCGCCGACATATTATTTTCTATACGCGCAAATGCGCACGCAACCAATGCCAATACTGTTATCCCCAAAATAATATACGGCCGATATTTCTTTGGTGCCGATTGCACCGCACGCGTGGGTCGAATATTTGATGCAATTGTTGGCACAAATAATTTAATAAATGCGTATATTGTCACCAGACCAACTATCGTAAACACCGATATCTGCCGCAACAGACCAATTGACGCGAACCCCAATGGCGCAAAACAAATTAGTGTTGTTATCAACGAATGCAAAATATTTTTATGCACCGCATGCACATCATTTTTGGCGCACATAAAGTGAAACCCATAATCTATGCCAAGCCCTATCAGCGATGTTCCAAAAACAAATACCAAGATATGCGGTTCGCAAAAACATAAAAACAGTGCAACTGTTCCGGCCAAATACCCAACCGCCAAACTTATTCCAATTGGAACTATGGGTTTCATCCGACGGAACAACAGATAATTTATTATTACAACAGCGATTAACGCCAAGACAGATATAACGCCCAATTCGATCTTGCTGTGTTGGTACATTTCAGCGGTGTGCAATGGCGCGCCACCCATATATACCTGGACCTTATCTGTTTTTACATCTGCAATAACTGACCGCAGGCGCGCAATACTATCAACCAATTCGGCATTATTCGAAACATTAACCGATATGGGTAACATATAAAAATTATACGGCGCACGATATTGCCACAAAAGGCTGTCATTTAGCATCCAATTTGTGCCGCCGCCACCCATTTCCGCCATATAATTTGTAAATAACAAAAACGGATCTTGGGACAATGGCATCAAATTTGGCATCATAGATGTTTCTATTTTTTGAACCGCATTTTGTGTTAAATCTGTAAATTGTCCCGAATGCAATAATTCGCGGTCATTTGCACTAATTATAGCATTGTGATATTTTCCAACAGTCGAAACAACCACGCGTGGTGATAAATCATTTACCCATACATTTAATTCCGGGAAATCCCCAGATGTCACCGCACCACGAATTTTCTGGGCAACAACTTCACCGTCAATCCGGTCTGCTGATTTTACAACGATATTAACAACAGATGAAAATTTGTCTGTGATATTTTGTAGTGGCCAATTTTCTTCCACCCCGATGTTTAACAGCGATGTTAAATCCGTTTGAAAATGCATAGGCCATCGCACAATGGCGCACACCATCGCCGCAACACAAACGGCCACAACAAAAATTATACGTTTAACACGCAATTTCATCTTGGATTTCTACCTTTTGTGGTTTGAATTGTATAATCACAATCGTGCCATCATTGTATGTTATAATTGCCTTGGTTAATTCGGTCGTGCTGCCGTACATAACAACATCCTGTAATATATCCGCAACCGCGGTAAATCGTGGTCGCACCGTCATTTGCCACAGCTTTTTTCCATATTCCGAATAATCAACATTGAACACCATCTGCAACCCCGAAATATCGCCATTTAACGCGCTATCTATAATTTCACGGACATAATAAAAATAAGGCAAATTCTTCAGATCTTGTGCAACACCATCAACGCAATATTGTTGCTTTGTTGAAACGAATTTTTGTTTTGTTGGGGTATCTTGAATCCATATAAAACCAACATCTTTTTGGAATTTAACACGTCCGGTGGAAACGAACTGTTTAGTTGTTTCTGGTAATATTTTCATTTGTTCAAACGATGCTGACACCGTCCCAATATTCTTGGTAAATGTATTGAAACGGCCCATATCGACCAATTCATCTGCATATGCACCAAATGGCAATAACAGCAACAAAAATATTATTTTTTTCATTTTATCCCCCCAAATATTGTTAAAAATGGTTCTGGCAATTGAAAGCAACTTTCATGTGTTTTCATATCAACCGCCATTTGCTTGGTTTCGGCGACACACAGTTTGGCACGTGTAGTCGCATCCAGTATCTCGTATTTAAATATCAAAAAGTTTTCATCTGGTATATGCGTTGTTTTTACAATGATTTTCTGGTTAAACACCGCAGGTTTTATATGCTTTGTTCGCATTGTTACCACCGGAAACGCGAATCCTAATTTTTCCATATCTGGATATGTCATATTACATTCCGCCAACAACGCACACCGTCCGCGTTCCATATATTTTACATAGTTTCCATGCCAAACAACCTGCATTGGATCCAAATCATAAAACGGCACAATTATTTCAATTTCTTTTTCCATGGTTTATCACCCTTTTGCACATTCCAAACGGCATTATTACACACAAATATGTGTGCAGCAAGAATATGTATAAATTATCACGCAACATTTTAAAATTAGACACACCATTTGGTGGATATATAACACGTGTTGGCTGCGTAATTATTTGCATACCCGCCCAATACAATTTAACCATAATTTCTATATCAAACCCCATACGATGAAACCGCAGGTGCCGCATTTCCGCGCACGTTTTATTCAACGGATACACCCGCATTCCACACATTGCATCTGGCATATGCCGGTTTAGTGTTTCAACCGCCACCCAAAAATCTGTTACCTTGCGTCCAATCCGACGCGCACGTGGCGCACTAGCATCATAAACGGGGTTGCCCACAATCAAAGATTCCGGATTTTTCCGCGCCAATTCAAAAAATTTTGTTATATCCGCAATATCATGCTGTCCATCGGCATCTATCTGCAACCCATGTGTAAAACCACTTTCGCGGGCCGCGTTAAACCCGGTTTTCATTGCGCGGCCTTTGCCACCATTTGGGAATTGGCGAATATATCTGAAATTATGCGCGGCGCATATATTTTGTAATTTTTCTACCTGGCTTGGCACGCCCCCATCATCAACCACAATAACAGGAATACCAACCTGGGCGATTTTTACGGCAAAATGTGCAAACGCAGCGGCATGGTTATAGCATGGAATAATTATCACAGGTTTAAACATTTGCGCCACCTTTGATAACTATTTTACCGGCCGAACATGTTTTACCATTTTGTGAATAACAAAATGTAAACTCATTTTCCGATACCTGCACCAATTCAAAATGTGTCGTTATATCTGGCAAAATCAGAGACGAGAATTTTAATTTAATAATATCAAATGCGGACGCTGATATATGAAAAAACTGTTTTATAAAACGGAAAACAAAGTGCATTTGCACAACACCCGGCAATATTGGGAAATTTGGGAAATGCCCAACGAAATATGAACTGTCCCCAAGGAAAGTTAAATCGACATCTATCTGGGCATCCGCCTTGGTAATATTTTGAACAATTGGTTCGGCCACAGTCGAATTTAACATTGCCAAAATTTCATTTTTTACAAATTTGCCCTGGGCATTGGTTGGAATCTGATTAACAATGCGCACACACCGCGGCAACACAACATTTGGTACAAAACCCGCCAAATATTTTTTTAATTCATCGACAAACACGCGCCGTCCAACACTAATAATTTTGGCCGCCCCCAAATTCGTCAATTCCAACATACACCCGATAATATCACGCACACCCTTACGCATTGCACAGCAATATGCACGTGAAACATATTCGTTATCCATCAACCATTTTTCCATATCGGGTAAAGAAACGCGTTCTTCGGCAATTTTAACAATTCTATCCGCACGCCCAAGCAGTTTAAAATGGTGGTCATCTATCATATCAACCGCATCAGACATTAAATACGGATTTTGAAATGCATATGGGGAATTTATTTCCATACAACCATCACGAACGGAAACCTTAACCGCATCAAATATTGTCCAATTTGTATTTTCTTGCTGTTGCCGATACGCAACACCGCCAGTTTCGGTGCTGCCGAATACTTCGAACGGCGAAACCCCAAACATATTACACGCAGATTCTGATGTTTTCGCGCCCAGCAAACTGCCCGATGTAAATATTCCGATACAATTTTCCGCAAATTTATACTGACCACCATATTTCGTTATGCTGTCCAAGAACGATGGTGTGGTTATAAATAATATTTTGTCATATTGTGACTGTTTTTCTATTAACTCTTCGGGGGTAAAAATCATATCCATATCAACGGACATTTTGCCAAGTATCGGGAATAAAACCCGCCACAATACCCCATACATATGATGTGGCGCAATAGATGCCACAACAACCGGCGATTGTGCAATTTGCGATGTGTGCGATTGAACATGATATTCAACCTCGGCCTGTAACATGGCGATCGTTTTCTTAATGCGCTTTGGCACACCGGTTGAACCCGATGTAAAAAAATAGACTGTTTCATTAGAAAAATCTGTAAATTCCCATTCAACCGCGGCATCCGGCGCATTTGGTACGACCTTGGTAAACGATGGATATTCATCGGATGAATCTGTCACAATTACATTTGTTAGATCTGTGAACCCTTGTGCATTTTGCGCCGTCAACAACCCCGGCAACGCCACCGATTTATGAACCTGTAATAACGCAAAAAAGCATACACAAAACAGATAAAAATTATTTGGAATATAAAGAATAACAGTATCAGAACTTATCGCGGAAAAATGCTTTGCAAATCGGGCAACATCCGCAGTAAATTGTGCCACCGTAATATTTTTTGCACCGCCAACAAACAAGGGCGCATCATTATCCAACGAAAAAATATTACTTATCTGCATGAATTACCCCATTACGAACAAAATATTCTATTACCATCATTAAACCGATTAAACAATACGAAATCAGCCCATTATACAATGTCCATGCCCAATCAGACATAAATACCGTTATCAGCGAAATAATTGTATTTATCCCCATGAAAATTGCCCACGCAACCGTCACACGCCGCGCATATTGTTTTGATTTTTCAGTTATTTTGTATTTCATCTTTTCCGCGAACCTTTGTACCAACGGAACACTACGCACCGATACCGCGAACATGAAACAAACCGCGGCATTCATAAACACTGGATAGAGTTTTAAAAATATATCTTTATCTGAAATTATGGCAAGCCCTGCCAAAATAATTCCACACACCCCCAACCATAAATTTCTGCGCTGTGCCAATGCACATCCCGCGACCAGCACCAGTATCAGTCCCAACATACGCACAGGAAATCCGCGTTGCAACGCAACAAACACGGCAATTGGATACGCAATCGCAACCAACCCACCAAGTATTTTAATCGGCCGAATTGACGATTTTTTCAATTGCATCAACAACATCCTGTAATGTGGAAATTTGCTTGAAATCTTCAGGTTTTACACGAACATTGATAACCTTTTGCAACCGCACGACCAAATCAACGGCATCTATGCTGTCCAAATCCAAATCTTCAACCAATTTTGCATCTGGTTTTACTATTTCTGGTTTGCAATCAAAATCTTTGACCAAAATATTTGATATTTCGTTAAAAATTTGTTCTTTTGTATACATGGTTAACTACTCCAAATTCATACCTGTTGATTTTGCGATATAATCTGCCAATGTTGCCACCGACTTAAAATATGCTTTGTTTGCTTCTTTATCTGCAGAAAACACGACGCCATAGCGTTTTTTTAACGCCATACCTAATTCCAACGCATCAATGGAATCAAGTCCCAAACCGTCACCAAACAGCGCATCATCCGTTACAATATCCGCGGCGGTCACATCTTCTAAATCTAGTGCAGAAACAATTATTTCTTTGATTTCTAATTCAAGTTCTTGTCGTTTCATAGTATTATGTTCCTATCTTGCAATTAACAGGCCAAGAATAAAAAACTTTGCATTTAAAGTCAAGTGCTTATGCTTCAAACATGGCCGTTCCGGCAATATTTGTAATAGAAATTGCGGCATCACGCGCCGTCTGGTTTTTGGCACACGAATAAATGATTTTTTCTTTTAATTTTAACGTGTAAACCGATGTCTTGGTACCAATATCATACCACTTTTGTGCTTTACCTAAAATTGGTGGCGTATTCTCAATATGTATCGGCAAAATCGGCCGACCTGTTTTCAAATGCAAATACGCAAATCCACGATGCAACCTTATTTTGCGCCCTGCAACCGTCCGCGTGCCTTCGGGAAAGACAATAATATTATAACCATTGTCCAAAAATTCTGATCCACGTGTAATAAATTCATCGGCCGGCATATCGTTTGACAGATAGATATTGCGTATCACCCTTTTCACAAATATGTTGTGAAACAAACTTTTTTTAACCACGCAAACACATTTTGGAATCAAAGATATTAAAATCACCACATCTATTAGTGACGGATGATTTGCAACAATTATGTTTCCACTTAATTTCTTCATTTGCCGCATATCATCACACCGCACCGATATAAGACGCATACCCGCCATAATCCAAACAAAAAATTTCCATGTCCGATGAATAGATTGCGACAACATCCGCCGTCTTGTTGCGGGTCTGCGATACATAAACAGCATTATCGGAAAGACAATTCCACCAAGTCCCAACGCACCCGCACCAAATATTGCGAAACATATCATACACAGAAAACTGCGAATAATGCGCATCATTTATCCGTTATTTTCCAAGACATAGTTGTTATTTTTCCGCCCTGCTCCAAGAAATCCGCCATCGCATCAAAGGTTAGCGGCGGTTCTTTATTCGCAGTCGCATTCCAAACAATTTTACGCGACGCATCATCGGTCAGCATAAATGCCATCGCATGTGCCGCAACCGGCGCATCAAGAAACGGTTCATACATTTCCGGCGATTTTTCTTCAACGAACACAAACAACACCGGTTTTTTGGTTCCCAATGCCGCCATTATACCCGATTCCAATGTCCGCGCACCCGCCGCAATGGAAGTATATGAATTTTTATTTTGCGTCAACACCGAAAACGCGCCCGCCGCCGCATTATGCACAGAATTACTGAATCCCGCCGGCGACATTTCTTTATCGTTATGAAATTGTGTAATAAGTTTTATTGTTTGCCCCCATTCACCAAAGCGCGACGCAAAAACAACCTGATAATTTGCATCCGCGGGGGCAACATGATGGGCAACACCAATAGCAATTTTTTGCAAATCAGTCATACGGCGACGAACCATTGGCGGAATAAAAGAAACATCTGGCAATTTTTCATCGTCAGATTCGCGCCATACATAAAAATTGCCAATACCGATTGTGTTATTCATTGCTTGCAAAAACCAATTGTTTATACAATACTTACCACAACTATAATAGGATTTCATACTGTTTGCAAGCGGGTTTTAGAATGGATTTTGTATTAAGTCATCTTGGTTTCGTATGTGCGCTTGGGACGAATATTCCCGACATAATTCGTAATGCGCAAAACGGCAACCAAGACGGCATGCAACCCAAAGATGTCTGCATTGGTGGTGATATTGTTCCATTTGGTGCGGTGAATATTGAAACACACCATAAAATGCGTTTTTATGATTTAATGCAATCCGCAATTGAACAAATCAAACCCGCCGTTGAAAACATTAAATCAAAATATTCGCCTGCGCGCATAGGCATAGTATTGGGGGCCAGTAATACCGCCGTTCATGAAGCACAGAAATACATATCCGAAAAATTATCAACCGACACAATGCCCCATGATTTCTCGGTGTCGTTATTGGAACTTGGCACGCCCGCCGAACTTTTACGCGAAATTGTCGGCACAGAAGGCCCCGCATTTACAATATCAACGGCATGTTCATCCAGTATCAAGGCCATTGACACCGCACGTGATTTAATTAGAAACGATTTTTGTGATGCAGTTATATGTGGTGGTGTGGATGCACGTTGCGATTTCGCACTAAACGGATTTAATGCACTGGAAGCGTTATCGCATAAAATCACCAACCCAATGTCAAAAAATCGTGATGGAATAAACCTTGGCGAATGTGCGGCATTATTCATTATGGAATCTGGCCATGACGGCGTACGCGTTATGGGATGTGGCGAAACATCAGATGCACATCACCCAACCGCCCCCGACCCAACTGGTTCGGGCGCCATGGAATCTATGCGCAACGCAATGACAGATGCGGGTCTTGCCGCCCCCCAGGTTGATTATATAAACATGCATGGAACCGGAACCATTGCAAACGATGCGATGGAATCACTTGCCATACATAATCTATTCGACGATAAAACCCTTTGTGCATCAACAAAACCATTAACCGGACATTGTTTAGGTGCGGCGGGGGCATGTTCGGTTGCGCTATCTTGGTTAATGATAAATCATAATTTTATTATCCCACACATTTACGACGGCCGGTTTGCCGATGATTGTGCGCCAATTACATTGGCGACAAAAGACAACCACCAAGAAATACGAACAATATTGTGTAATGCCTTTGCCTTCGGGGGCAGTAATTCAACCATAATAATTGGGAAATAACATGAAAGATTATAACATATCAGACCTTTTGCCACATCGTCCACCAATGCAACTTATTACCGCGGTTGAATCTGTGGATTTTGATGCGCAAAAGTTGGTCGCACGCGTTGATATCACACGCGATGATATAATGTTTGATGAAAATATTGGTGGCGTGCCATCATGGATATCATTGGAATATATGGCCCAGGCCATTGGTTGCTTTATCGGTGCCGCCGACCGCGAACAAAACCCAGATTCTGTCCCTGTGGTTGGATTTGTGTTGGGTTCACGGAAACTATCGGTTGATATCCCAACATACTTGGTTGACCAAAGTTATTTTGTGCATGTCACGGCACTCTTTTTTGATAAAAATATTGCAAATTTTGACTGTCAAATATACAATTCTAATAACCAACTTGTTGCATCGGGCGCAATAAATGTATTCCGCCCAGACGACATTAAACAATTTATGGAAACGCGCAATGAATAAAAGAATTCTTATTACCGGGGCAAGCCGTGGAATTGGTCGTGCAATTGCACTATATCTTGCGCCATTGGGTTATGATTTGGTTTTGCATTACAATAAAAACGCTGATGCCGCAAACGCAACATTAAACGATGTTGTCGCCACGGGGGGCACGGGTAAACTAATTGCGTTTGATATATCAAATCGTGACGAAACGATGGCTGCAATAAATGCCGATATTGATGAAAATGGCGCGTATTACGGTGTTATCTGCAACGCGGGCATAAATGCCGATGCACCTTTTCCGGCAATGGATGGTGATATGTGGGATCGCGTTATTCATACAAATCTTGATGGTGCATATAACACATTGCAACCATGCGTTATGCCGATGATATCTGCCAAGGCCGGTGGCCGAATAATCGTACTGTCATCTGTATCCGGAATTATTGGTAATCGGGGTCAGGCAAACTATGCCGCGTCCAAGGCGGGTTTAATTGGTTTGGTAAAATCGTTGGCCCCTGAATTGGCACGCCGCAACATAACCGTAAACGCAATTGCACCGGGGGTAATCGAAACAGATATGACCGCGGATTTACCGGCCGACCTGGTCCGCGATGCAATTCCTATGCGCCGTTTTGGCAAACCATCCGAGGTCGCCAGTTTGGTTGCATACCTGTTGTCCGATGATGCATCATATATCACGCGCCAGGTTATTTCTGTAAACGGGGGGTTGGCATAAAATGAAACGCGTTGTTGTAACCGGTATGGGTTTAATCAGTTCACTTGGCAATGATTTGGAAACAGCCAAGAATCGCCTGCACGAATTAAAAAATACCGTGCGCGTGATGCCAGAATTGACCGATATTACGGGATTAAACACACACCTGGCCGCACCTGCGATGGATTTTACCTTGCCAGAACATTACACACGCAAAGTTCTGCGCACAATGGGACCGGTATCGGTTATGTCGGTGTATACCGCTGAAAACGCACTTGCCGACGCAGGTCTGTTAAATTCACCCGTTTTAACATCGGGACGCACCGGTGTTGCATACGGTTCTTCATTTGGTTCCGCCGAAGGCGTTGCCGATTTTTTTGCGATTCATCACACCAAGGCTGTTGGTGATATAACATCATTTTCATATCTAAAACTAATGCCACAAACAACGGCGGTGAATATATCACTTTATTTCAAAACAGTTGGAAGAATTATCCCAAGTGGTACCGCCTGTACATCGGGCAGTTTGGCAATTGGATACGCGTATGAAGCAATAAAAAACGGCATCCAAGATGTTATGATTGCCGGTGGCGCCGAAGAATTTGATTTAACCCAGGTCGCCGTATTTGACACACTTTACGCAACCAGTACCAAGAACGATCACCCTGAATTATCCCCTGCCCCATTTGATACGGCACGTGACGGATTGGTTATTGGTTCGGGTGCGGGAACATTGATATTGGAAGAATATGAACACGCCGTTGCGCGTGGCGCAAAAATCTATGCGGAAATTGTCGGTTTTGGTTCAAATACCGACGGTATGCACGCAACACAACCAAACAAAGAAACCGTGGCACAATGTATGCGTCTATCATTGGACAGCGCGAATTTAACACCCGACAGCATTGGATATATTAACATGCATGGCACCGGTACGGTTCATGGCGATATTGCGGAATCATGCGCCACAGAATCTTTATTCGGCACGCATACCCCGGCCAGTTCACTTAAAAGTTATGTCGGTCATACACTTGGCGCATGCGGTGCATTGGAATCTATTTGGTCGATTCAAATGATGAACGATGGATGGTTTGCACCAACATTGAATCTGCACACACCCGATGAAAATTGCGGAAAATTAGATTACATAATGGAAACGGGGCGCAACATAGATACGAATTATGTTATGAACAACAATTTCGCCTTTGGCGGCATAAACACTTCGTTGATATTTAAGAAAGGAGAGAAATAACATGAAAAGAATATTACTTTTAATCGTTGGAATTTTACTAACTGGCTGTACCGCCGCAGGCACATTGTACCGCCCTATCACAGATGATTTAAATTCTGAACGCGCCTATGATTTTCTGAATCCAGAAATACAAATGTTTTTCGGAAAATCAGAAATAAATGGTAAAGACCTTGGAACATATACCGCAAATAAACGGACAAACAGTTCCAACAAACCATCATCCGAAGCGTGTCAGATTGCATTTTTATCCGCGGTAAAATCTTTGCAAAATCGCGCGGTTAAACTTGGGGGCAATGCGGTAGCAAATATCCACAGTTATTATAAAGCAGTTCCGCAATGGAGTAATGAAACATATCGGTGTGAAGACGGCCATGTCGCAACCGCGGTAACATTGCGTGGAACA
Organism: Alphaproteobacteria bacterium; assembly: GCA_017618595.1. Taxonomy (GTDB): domain Bacteria; phylum Pseudomonadota; class Alphaproteobacteria; order Rs-D84; family Rs-D84; genus Enterousia. The sequence goes on along the minus strand of JAFZTZ010000014.1, from coordinate 149 downwards.
ATTGTGAAAATGTAAAAAACACCCGTTTGGGTGTTTTTTTTATTGTTTTATAAATGCCTTTTGGTTTAAAATGGTGGCATGGGAAGGATTGTTCTGTTTTTATTCTTGGCAATATGCACCGCGGTTACAAATGCAACGGCGGCAACGGG
>JAFZTZ010000002.1 GCA_017618595.1 Alphaproteobacteria bacterium | reverse complement strand
TTTTCCGCAATCGCCTGGGACTTTTCATATGTTGCACCCATTGGTGCACGCGCCGTAATGTTTATTTCATTTGCATCGGTCGCCGGACTAAATTCGTTTCCGGTAAACCGCATCAAAAACATAGACGCCACCAAAACACCAACCGCAATCAATATCACACGACCCGAATGTTTATACTGATACGCAAACCATTTGTTTAACCATGATTTTTTATCCTGTTTTGTAACCTTGGCCGTTTGCTTTACCTTTACCAAACGCAAAATCTTGGCAATCATCATTGGGGTCAAAGTAAAAGAAAACACCAATGACAGCAATGTAAGGTACACAACCGTCATACCAAATTGCATCATAAACTTACCGACAATTCCACCCATAAACGCCAATGGCAAGAACACCACAACATTTGTTCCGACACCCGCCAACACAGAAACCGCAACACGTTTTGTTCCGTCTATTGCGGCATCTTCGGCCGTTTTACCATTTCGCATTTCTTGCAATGCTGCTTCGATAAGAATAATCGCATTTGACACCAATGTACCCAACGCAGATGAATATGCCAACAATGTCAATGCATTGATTGTAAAACCACTCGCATTCACAAAGAACAAACCCGCAATCAATGATGCCGGAATCACGACACCCGCAATAATGGTTGAACGCCAATTTTTGGTAAATGCCAATAAAACGATAATTGTAAATATAACCCCAAGGATAATTCCATTTATCGTATTGGATGTTTCATTTGAAACGACAATAGACGAATCAGAAATTATTTCCATTGTTGCATCTGGGACATGTGATTGTAAATCTGCCTGAAATTTGGACAGGTTCTTTTTCAAATCACGCGATATCTTAACCGCATTACCATCAGACGCCTTGATAACCGATGCAATAACAACCGGGTTACCGTTAAAACGCGCCCCCGTATCCAAATCACGTGCCGCATCTGTTACCGTTGCAACATCTGAAAGTTTAAAGTTTTGCCCTTCGGCGGTTGTAATGTGTAAATCTTTGATTGCATCAACAGATGCGAATTCACCAATAAAACGTACATTGGACGAATTAGAACCAATTTCTATTTTTCCACCCGGCACATTAAGATTATGCGTCCCCATTGCCGATATAACATCCATCATTGTTACACCATGCGCCGCCATAGTTTGCGGATTCAACGCAACACGAATCGCGCGTTTTTCACCACCGAAAATTGATACACTTGCCACACCATTTAAAGATGTAAGTTTATTTGCCAACACGTTATCCGCATATTCTTGCAGGTCTCGTAATGACGGGCCACTTAACGCAATATCAACAACGGATGTTTGCAATGGATTTAATTTTTCAATAACAGGCTGTCTTAAATCAGTTGGAAATTCAGATGCCAATGCGTCTATCTTTGATTTAACTTCACTTGCCTTATCATTTACATTAACCCCCAAATTGAACTCTGCCATTACATAGCCGCCATTTTCAAATGCCTGGGATGTTAGTTTTTTCAATTCCGGCACCTGGGACATAGCATCTTCGGCCTTTTTAATAACCTGGGATTCTATTTCGGCGGGTGCTGCCCCCGGATAGATAAATGTCGCGGTAACCATTGGGAAATCAAGCGCGGGCGTCCGTTCAACATTCATTTTTGGGTACGCAACGATACCCAATACCACAAACAACAAAACAAACATAACCGTTGTAACAGGACGTTTTACAAAAAACTTTAACATACTTGTTCCCCCACTTTATTTAACTTTTATCTTTTGACCGGACGTGACCTTGGACAATATAACAATATCGCCTTCTTTGATATCGCCAACGACACATGCGTATTCCATATCTTGGGCAACGATATCAACCTGACGTGCAACCGCCACCCCAGAATCGATAACCATAACAACGCCATCACGCACCGCATATGCCGGTATAAAATACCCCTTGGCCGGCACAGATACAAAACGCACACCGTCCGAAACACCGCGTGTACGAACGACATACATACCTGTATCTAAATCTAAACCAGATGACACCGATGCGACCTCGCCCTCGTCTACTTTTTGCCCGGCACGCAATTTATTACGATATTCACCAGAAACATATGCGCGATTATTTTTTATATCAATTGGCATTTTAATAATGTCGTTCTTTTGATTTGCAACAACCGTTTCAACCAATATACCTTCGGATTGAGCCGCACGTATTGGGTTATAAACAACCATTTGTGATTCAACCGCAACCATAACAAAACGATATATGAACCAAAGTATGGCCACCACTAAAACCGCCCTATAGGCGATTTTTTTTATCTTTTCATCATCATAATTTTTGCCAAATATTTTCATGATTATTCACCCAACTTTTTAACAGATTCTGCCGACATAAGTATTTTGTATTTCGCATTCAATAACGCCATATCTAACTGATACAGGCCTGATGAAACATCCGCCAATTCAACCGCAGATGTTTGCCCCGCGGCGAACCGATCACGCGAAAAACCATATGCCTTGGCCGCCAAATTGCGTGCGTTTTCCAAACCTTTCAGGTTTTCACGCAAATGATTATATTGTTTAATTGCATTGGTATATTTTTCTGATGTAACTTTTTTAGATTTATCTAAATCTTGGCGGGCGGCTTCGGCATTCATAACATCAACCGTCGCATTGGCACGATTTACACCACCACTGAAAATAGGCACTTTTAACGCCAATCCCCAATACGCGGCTTGTGTTGCATTTTTATTAAACATATTATTAAAATCTTTATCCATCGTCACATAATCATATGCACCGACCGCCGCCAGTGTTGGATAACCATTTGCCCGTTGCGAAGATGCACGTGATTCATACATTTCAACCTGTTGATTTAGAATCTGCCATTCGGGGGTATTTGATAATTTTTTACTTTCCATTTCCGGGAATTCTTGTGGGAATTCATCGGTAAGGTTTAATGGTTCATCCACATCTATACCCGCCAAAATCTTTAACATACGATGCGATGTATCGCGATTAAATTCCGCATCCGAAAGGTTTATTTGCTTGGTCGCGATATCAGATTCAATCTTGACCAAATTGCCACGATTTGCGCGACCTGCACCCGCCAGTTTCTTTTTGGCAGAAATCGCATTATCTAAATCTTTCTGGGCGATTTTGACAATTTCATCTGTCATCTTGGCCGTCCAATACATATCCGCCGCGGCATATTTAACTTCACGCGTCACCATATCTTTGCTGTATTCGCTCATTTTGATAGCGCTGCGCACACTGTCCACCGCGTTACCAATTTTACCAAAAGTATATATTGGCTGTGTTATCGTAACCCCGGCCATAAAGATATTATCAGGGACTTCGATACTTCCTATTCCGGCCAATTGTGGAATTATTCCACCAATTTCCGGTGGCAATTTAACATTATATGAATCTAATGGTCTTGCCACATCGACCAAATTCATATATGTCGCCGTTCCTTCGACATTAAACCAACGATTGGCATTTACGGCATCTAATGAGGCCTGTGCCTTTTTAAGGTTCGCATCCGCCTTTTTCAGATCATGCGATTCAGATACAATTTTTTGTACCGCATCGTTTAATGATAAATCCATAGAAATTGCCGGCATACAGCAGAAACCGGCATATAGCGCAATAACTGCACCATAAAACTTACGCATTTTTATTCCCCATTTTTACCAAAATCGCATTCATAGTTTTGAAAGATTCTATTAGTTTGTCTTCGTCCGCCTTATCAATATCTTTGAATAATGTAGCCATTACATTATGAAACATATTTATAAATTGTGTGGCAAGTTTTGCCCCCTTATCTGTCACCGAATACCAAGTATTGCGACGGTCATTTTCATCAACCGCACGCAGGACAATACCGTCACCTTCCATTTTACGGAACGCGGCACAAAGGTTCGACGCGGGCACAAATTCACGCGTCGCCAAATCCTTTAAACGTGTCCGCCCGCTAAGGTAAAGACGTATCAGCAACTGCACTTGGGTCCGGGAATACGGGCCAAAATCTATCTGGGCCCTGTTTATACGATCGGACAGTTTAGAAAACAAAATAATATTGTGTTCCAACAAATTAATCAATTCTTTGCGAACCATGTTTGCCCCCTATTAAGCACATGTTCTATTAAAACTAAAAATCATTATAATTTATAACGATTATGATTTCAAGCCCAAAAAACACAAATTTTTCATTTTATTATTGCAAAAGAACGAAAACTGACTATAATCAAACTGCTTTTTGGGGTGTCGTCTAATGGTAGGACAAGAGATTTTGGTTCTCTTTATCATGGTTCGAATCCGTGCGCCCCAACCAGAATAAACAAAAACACCCTTTTGGGTGTTTTTATTTATTCCTGGGCGCACGGATCCGCCAGAGCGAAGCGCATGGCGAATACGCAGATGAACAATTAACAACC
>JAFZTZ010000013.1 GCA_017618595.1 Alphaproteobacteria bacterium | reverse complement strand
TTTGTATGGGTTCGGCTTGTTCCTGCTCTCTGACCCCGGCATTTGCCGCAACCGCAGAAATAATATCCCCAAGAATTTCTTCTTTGGTTTTCGGTTGAACCGTTTCTGTTTTTTCTTCTTCGATTACCGGTTCTACATCTTCGATGATTTCTTTATCTATTGGTTCCGGTATATCAGACGGCAATATTTCCGCAGACGTTTCTTCAATTACCGGTTCCGCTTCTTCGATGATTTCTTCATCTTGCGGACGAACGATTTCTATATCTTCATCAGTATCCAATATACTTGGTGCTTCGATCGATGGAATATTTTCTGGTTCTTCGAGAATAACTTCTTCGTCTGGTTTCACAACCTCAGCTTCGTCCGTATCAGACGGATAATACAGGTCTTGCAGAATTTCTTCATCGGTTACCGGCACAAAGTTTATTGTATCAGTATCCGGTGTATCAATTTGAACCTGTTTTTCTTCATCCTGTACAACTGGTTCTTGGGCATCGTGTTCGATTACTTTATCCACATCGGTATCTGGTGTATCAAGTTGTACCTGTTTTTCTTCATCTTTTATGACCGGTTGTGAATCATCACGTCCGATTACCCTGTCCATAAAAGAACCAATACGTGATTTTAATTTTTTGAATTTTTCACTTGGATTATATGTTCCGAACATCGCCATCCCGGTTTTGTTAACCGAATTGTAATCTTCTACATCAACCGTTTTGGTTACGGTTTCTTGGGTGGTGTATGTTTCGGTACGTTGTGTCGCCATATCCCCAAGATCCGAATACACATCACGCGGTTGCAATACGTGACCATCTACACCACCGATATGCCCCATTGCATCAAGGTGATTCAAATCAAAATGTTGCACAACATCCATTCCTTCGGGATGTGCCATAACCGCACTACCCGGTTCAAAAACATTGCGCATCACATCAATATCGCCACTTGGGACATTATGCGTCGCCCCCCATGCATCTGTATACGACAAATGACTTGGGTCGGAACCCGCCAATGCCATAACACGCAACGCACGATATGGATTTATATCGGTTCCATGTTCGGCATTATATGCCTCTATCGCCTCTACACGTTGTTGTAATAATTCTGGGTCATCGGCATACCATTTTTCCATCGCGGCTTCGGCACGTGGTACGGCCTCTTCTGGATAATCTGTAACTGTTCTAGTGTGTTCTACATCCTCGGTAACTTCACGCGTTTCTTGGTGCGATGATTGTTCTTGTAATAGTGTATTTTCTTGGTGGGCTTGGTTATATGCATTTATACCCATATGCGCCACCGCACGACCGGCGAAACCACCAGCGATAATCGCACCAGCATTTGCAATTGCCCACGCCAAAGATTCAACCGCAGATAATTTCCGACGGGCATCACGATATGCCTCGTGTACATTTTTAACCCCGCCTGCCGCCAACGCGCCATATCCCAATGCAACAGCGGCCGTCGCCATTCCGGCGGCACCAAAGCACATTGCAATACACGCAATTGCGGTAACCCCAAGTGATTTTAATATATCTTTATCCTGCAAGAAATCTGTAATTGTGGCATCTGGATGATTCTTGCGCCAACGAAGAACCTGGACAATACCAACGCCCAACGCCGCCGTAAACCCGATTGCCGCCGCAGTCAATGCCACCGACAACCCCGCGGTTGCCGCCAACGCCGTTGCAATCGTTGTGATAATCGCACTTGCGATAAATGCACTAGCAACACCTTTTAATATGCGTTTAAATAATTCGATACGTTTCTGCATACGCGCATCGGCATTACCAATAGAACTGGCCTTTTCAAAGAAACGTTCCATTTCTATTTTTGACGATGCCGCGCCCGCCTTGGATTTGATACGTGCCAACCATCCGCCTGTTGCGTTTGCATGCGCCTTTAATGTTGCATCATACACCCAATCTGGTATTTGACCCCCATTTTGCGCCATGGTTTTATCCATGTCGGCCATTTTGGTCGCATCCATAAATATTTCTGGTTTTTCGGCGGCTGCATTTGCCTTTTCGCCTTGGCGTGTAATAATATACAACAGATACACAACTTCGTCATTTACTTCGCGTTCCAACGCATCCGCATCTATTTTTTCACTAAATCTTGCGGCATGTTTTCTTGCAACATTATGACGCGCAATTTCTATAATCGTATCCAGACGTCCGCCCTTGATTATCTTGCGATTTTCGCCGTAATCTTCGTATTCCGTGTCATCTTTGCGGGACGTAGATTTAAATTGCGGAATAACATTGCCATCTTGGTCCAAGAATTTATATTTTGACGCAATGCGTTTGGTTTCTTCGGATATTTCAATACGCGCAATTTTGTAATCTAATTTATCCCAGCGTTTTTCCAACTTCTGTGCGGTTTGCGGTGTAATCTGTCCCAAATCACCCCATGTGCCGTCATATTCTGCAATTACTGTATTCAGTATTTCCATATTACTGTTCATTTGGGTGATTTGCGCACCATCCAAACCAATGCCTAATTCCACCATTTCTGCGTGGCGGGCGGCTTTTCTTGCATCATCGCTACCCTTTATATCGCCCATACGCGCATTTAACATATCAACAAAGCCCGGATAAACATCCGCGATATTTGTTGTATCAACAACCTGGGAATTAACGATTAGGCCATTGGAATTTGCAAAATCAACCGACAGGTTATCTATGTGTTTGGCGATTTTCTGCAAACGCGCCTTTTGGGCGTCATCTGTTTTTGCCTTGGCATATGCGGCGCGGTATGCACCTGCAAGGATTGCAGGTGTTGCACCATTAAATTTTTCCAAATCATCGCCAACAAATTTTTCACAGAAATCCAACCGTTGTTCCGGGCTAAGTTCTGGGACCTTGGCAATAATCTTAGCAACCCGTTCCATATCTGTCATTTTTTCGGCGGCGTTTTTGTCTGCTTCGGACAACAGCCCCATTTCAAAATACGCCCGAACGATATTCTTGCTGAATATCAATTCATTTCGGTCCGATGTGTATGCGCGTTCACGACGCAACCCGGTATTTATGGTCTGATTTTCTTGTGGCATATCTGGCATAACTGCACTCTCCCTAGGCTTATTTAATTATCTATGATATTTTATCACAAAAACACTTATAAAAAAAGCAAATTTATGTTACAATATGGGCATGATTACTTCTATAATTTTGCTAATTGTTGGATTTGTTTTAATGGTTCGCGGGGCCGATGTTTTTGTTGATGGCGCCGTTAGTGTTGCAAAACGTTTTCATATTCCAACGCTTATTATTGGGACAACACTTGTTGCCATCGGCACCAGCGCGCCCGAGGCCGCAATCAGTATCACCGCAGCCCTAAAAGGCACCGCCGGCGTTTCAATTGGCAATGTCATCGGCAGTAATATTACAAATGTGTTTCTTATTCTGGGGACGACCGCGGTTATCGGTGCGATTCCAATAACACAAAACACAAAAAAATATGAATTACCTTTTGTCGGATTTATTACCTTGTTGCTGTGCGTGGCCGGTTTGTGGTTGGGGGTTGTATCACGACCGGTGGCATTTGGATTTTTAGGGCTGTTTCTATGCTTTATTGGGTACACAATATTTATGGCACGCCGTGGTTTCACACCTGATTCTGAATACCAAGAATTCTCCATTGCCCACACAACCGTGATGATAATTGCCGGTATCATCGCACTTGTCTGGGGCAGTAATATGACCGTAGATGCCGCGACCGATATCGCAACGCGCCTTGGTGTGTCGGATCGCATTATCGGACTAACCATTATTGCAATTGGGACCAGCTTGCCCGAACTGGTGGCCAGCGTTGCCGCCGCAATTCGTAATGAATACGATTTGGCGGTTGGAAACATTATTGGGTCAAATATATTTAATATTTTGTTTGTTTTGGGAACGGCGGCGGCGATACACCCCATACCGTTCAGCCCCGCATTTGTGACCGATGGCGCAATTGCATTGCTGGCAATAGTAATGCTGATGATATTTGCCGCCAAAGATTCCCGCATCAGTCGTTTCGGCGGAATTGTATTTCTTGTATCTTATGCAGCATATATACTCTATCTTGTCCGTTAAATTATTTTGATTTTGGTAGTTTAAAAAAACGTGTGTTTTTAAGCATAGCTATTTCCGATTGCAAATTTTTAATTCGCAATATCGCCGCATTGTCAACCTGGTTGGCAAGACACTTTTGCAAGTATGATTGCGGATCAAACTTATTTTTATCTTCCATATAACACATCGCAAAATTTATTACCCCGCCATGGGTCACAAGCAATGTGTTTTTATCATAATCGACTGATTCCAGAAACTCGCCAACACGCGCAAATGCATCACCAAATTGTTCTGCACCAAACTTTTGTGGGTTCGCAAAGAACATTCCAACCAATGTTGGATCAACCGCCCGTTTATACATGCCAGTTAATTGCCCAAAATCATATTCACGCAAACGCGCATCATATTCAACCGTTATATTCAACGCATTACCAATGATTTCTGCGGTCTGTTTCGCACGCGCCAAATCGGATGATATTATTTTTTCCAAATTAAAAGGTTTTAATTTTTCGGCCGTTTGTGCCGCCTGGGCACGACCCGCATCATTCAGGCCAATGTCATATGTGCCCTGAATTTTATGTTCAAGGTTCCAATCTGTTTGTCCATGTCTTACCATATACAGCATAGGTGGCATTTTAGGAAATAAAAGAAAGAAAATCAAACCAAAATTAAAACGCCCGCATGGGCGTTCGAATACGATGGTGGAGCTGATCGGACTCGAACCGACGACCCCTTGCATGCCATGCAAGTGCTCTACCAACTGAGCTACAACCCCATTTCGAGAAGGTATTTTATATTTCTTCTTGCCAAATGTCAAATATATTTGCTAATCTGCGATTAGATTCAAGGAGTTTTACATCATGGATATTCAATCTTTAAAAAGTGAAATAGAACAAAAAACCGCCCAAACAATAGAAGTTTTACATAATGAATATGCTGGGTTGCGTACCGGGCGTGCATCTGTACACTTGCTGGACGGGGTGCGTGTTAATACATACGGTTCTGATATGCCGTTAAACCAATTGGCAACGGTTTCAACGCCTGATAATCAAACACTTGCCGTAACCGTATGGGATATGTCAAATGTCGGCGCCATTGAAAAGGCGATTCGTGAATCTGGGCTTGGGTTAAACCCAATGAGTGCTGGTGCGGTTATCCGCCTGAATATGCCACCACTTACCGAAGAACGCCGCAAAGAATTAACCAAGGTTGCCGGTAAATATGCCGAAGATGCCAAGATTTCTATGCGCAATATTCGCCAAGATGCAATGGGCAAAATTAAACGCGCCGTTACCGATAAAGAAATTTCCGAAGACGATCAACGCAAATACGAAGCAGATATCCAAAAGATTTTTGATGCGCGTAGTGCCGAAGTTGATGCCATCGCAAAACAAAAAGAAGCAGATATTATGTCTGTTTAATGTTTAACATAAAAAATCGGTGTAAAAATGTTCAAATTGTTCAAAAAGAAATCTGCTGTATCGAGCGCGCCATACAAGGTCCCAAATCACATTGCATTTATATGTGATGGTAATCGCCGTTGGGCCGAAGCACGCGGTCTGCCGCCACTAATGGGGCATCGTGCGGGAATCGCAAATTTTGAAAATCTGGTTGATTGGTTTATTGCGCGTGGTGTTACCACAATAACTTTCTTTATTTTCTCGACAGAAAATTGGAATCGGTCCGACGAAGAAGTCAGTTTCTTGATGGATTTGTTCTATACGGAATTAAAGAAAAATTTGAAACATGCATTGGAAAAAAATCTGCGCTATCGCGTTATTGGTTCACGCGAACGGTTGCCAAAAAAATTGGCCGATATGTGCGATAAGCTAGAGGCCGAATCTGCAGAAAACACCGCTGGAACCGTTGTGTTCGCATTGAACTATGGTGGCCAAGACGAAATTATAAATGCCGTCAATGACGCCGTCGCCGAAGGCAAACCGGTTACCCGCGAAACATTTGAAACATTTTTGGACACCGGGGAATTGTTGCCTGTGGATATGATGGTTCGAACCAGTAATGAATTTAGAATCTCTAATTTCTTGCTGTGGAAATTGGCGTATGCTGAATTGTTGTTTGTCCCAGAACATTGGCCAGATTTGGTAAAATCCGAAAAATTATGGCAATTTGTTTTGGATGAATATACCAAACGTAATCGCCGATTTGGTGGTGGGAAAAAGGCAAACTATTCAGGACGCAAAAGCAAATAGGATGAACAATGACAGAAACAACGAATAGAGTATTGGTTGCCGGTGGGTTAATTCTTGGATTATTGGGTGCAATATGGTTGCAGAATCATGGTTTCCCGTCCGCAACATATTGGTTGGAATTATTGGTTTGTGCCGGGATGATTTTTGAATTCTTATCATGTCTGTGGTCTGCGCCACGCGATGTAATGTTTAATCAAAAAAATTTGATATTGTTTTTATGCTTCTTGGGACTGTTGGTTTTGGATTTTGCGTCCATTATGACGGTTGGGCATAGACCAATGGTTATGCTGATGATTCTTGTAATTGTATGTGCGGCCGATGTTGGTGCGTGGCTTTTTGGACGCATCTGTGGCGGCGATAAATTATGGGAAAAAGTATCCGAACATAAAACATGGGCGGGACAAATTGCCGGTATTATTTGTGGTGCGGTATGCGCAATTTTATATGGGCATTTATTCCTTAATCCGTTCACACCCCAGATGGTATGGGTTGGTATTGGAATTGCGCTGTTGTCACAATACGGCGATTTAACCGCAAGTTTTATTAAACGCAGAATGAAAATCAAAGATTTTAGTAATGTCCTTGGAAACCATGGTGGCATTATTGATCGCTTTGACGGATGGATTTATGCGTTGCCTGTAATGTGGTACGTGTTAATGTAATGGGAATAAAAGGGGGAAAGGGAAAATGCATACTATAATGACCATTATCGCATTATTGATTGTCCTTGGGGTTGTGGTGTTTATACACGAACTGGGGCATTTTTTGGCGGCGCGATGGGCGGGTGTACGTGTTGATGCATTTTCTATTGGATTTGGTCCCGCAATTATACAATGGCACGACAAACGCGGCACAGTATGGAAAATCGCGTGTTTGCCACTTGGTGGATATGTATCCATCTATGGCCAAGAAGATATGTTTGACCGCAAAAAATACAAGGCATTACCAAAAGAGAAAAAGGTTGGACATTATCTGTCCGCGCCGGCATGGAAACAATTTATAATTATTGGCGCTGGTGTGTTTATGAATTTCATTTTGGCATGGTCAATATATTCATCTATTTTTATGTTCAAACCGCGCGTCGTTCAATTACCTGTTATCGGCCAGGTTATCCAAGACAGCGTCGCATTTACGGCTGGTGTAAAACCGGGGGATACAATTGTTAAAATAAACGGCAGTACGATTACAAATTGGGGTGAATTGGTAATTGCCAAAGAATTGGCGGGAACGCACGATGCCGATGTAGAAGTTTTACGCAATGACAAACCGGTTGCGGTAACAATTAAACATGCGGATCGTTGGGGGCTGGTTGCCGACGGCAGTAAAACCGAACTGCGCAAAAAGGGATTCTTTGGCGCAATTTATGCCGGCGCGCGTGAAACATATTACCAGTCAAAAACAATGTTGGTAATATTGAAACAAATTGTCACCGGCGACAGATCTGCAAAACAACTTGGGTCGTTTATCACCATTGCCCAGATTTCTGGTCAAGCCATGGCGGTAGGTTTATTTGCCCTGTTATCTATTATTGCATTGCTATCGGTGAATTTGGGTGTTATTAACCTGTTACCATTGCCGGTGTTGGATGGTGGTTATTTACTGATTTTGATTATAGAAGGTATAACAAGACGGAAACTTGGTGGCAAAGGTATGGAAATCGCCATTGTATGTGGATGGATTTTCTTGGGGTTTGTATTTGCATTGACCATGTGGAATGATATTGCGCGGGTATTTGGATTATGAAAAAAATAACCTTGGCTATTGTGTTGCTGTTTATGGGCGCTGCAAATGCGGCGACGGTGTCACGTGTTGATGTTACCGGGAATAAACGTATGGACGCAGAATCTGTGCGCATCCTTGCCGATGTCAAGGTTGGCGATAATGTTGGCGAAGAACAACTGAACCGAATTGCAAAAAAATTACAAGAAAGTGGATATTTTTCCAAGGTTAACGCCCAGATGTCTGGGAATGTGTTAAAGATAAATATTACCGAATCCCCAATTGTAAATATGGTTACGGTCGAAGGTAATGACGAAGTTTCAACCGATGATTTGAAAAAAGAAATAAAAATGACCGAAAGCGCCGCATTCGATGAATCTGTAATTGGTGCAGATGTTGGACGTATGTTGACCGTATATCAACGCAAGGGCTTTTTCGGCACAAAAATTAAACCCAAAAAAATCGAATTAGATGACAACCGCGTTAATGTTGTTTATGAAATCAGCGAAGGTCATCCAACCTATATGGATTCTATAACTTTTTCAGGTAACAAGAAATTCAGCGACCGTACATTGCGTGGCGAAATTTTATCGCGCGAACATCGTTGGTGGCGTTTCCTGACACAATTCGATGTCTATGACGAAGACCGTATTATGTATGATCAACAGATGTTACGTCAATTTTACCTGCGTAATGGATATGTTGATTTTATGGTTAAAAATGCCAAGGGAACTTTTACACCCGACCGTGAATATTATTCCGTAGAATTCGTCGTTGACGAAGGGGAAAAATATAAAATTGGAACCATTAACATCGACAGCCCGTTTGACGATGTCCCAACCGAAGAATTGCGTGATGCGTTAAAAATGTCGGGTGGTGATACCTATAATGTCGATGAAATAGAATCAACCATTTCCGAAATGCGTGCGGTTGTTGCGGAACATGGGTACGCATTCATAAATGTTGATCCGGTGCCGACAAAAAATGATGATACACATACGATAGATTTGAATTTCAAAATTCAAAAAACAAATCGTATTTATTTAAATTCTATAAATATTTTGGGCAATGTGCGCACATTTGATTCTGTGATAAGTCAATTAACACCTATGCGTGCCGGCGATCCATTTTCCCTGCAAACAATTGAACAGGGACGCCAACGTTTGATGCGTACACGCTATTTCAAAGATGTCCAAATGATCCCAAGTCGCATTGCTGACGCAAATATGATGAATTTGGATATTAAGGTTGAAGAACAACCGACCGGTGAATTATCAGGTGGATTTGGTTGGTCAAATATAAATGGTTGGATGGTTGACGCTGGTATCACAGAAAACAATTTTATGGGTCGTGGTCAAATAGTTCAGTTGCGTGGTTCTATTGCCGAATATCAACGCCAGGCATTATTCAGTTTCACCGAACCGTTCTTGTTTGGTCGTGAATTATCAGCGGGATTTGATGTTTCATACACTATGTACAACTATAAAAAATTGACTGGGTATGATTATGATCGTGATTCATTAACCGTTGCGGGACGCTTGGGTTGGAAATTAACAGACCATTGGTCACAAACATTGCGTCTATCCGCATCTTTTGACCAAACCAGCGACCCCCAGCAAGGAACAGGTATGGTGTCGGCACGTTTGTATTCATTGGGAACGAACCTGCGCTATTATAATCTGGATACAAATTTTGAACAGAACACTCACACCGGATTGGTGGGTAATATGGGAATCACATATACCGGCTTTGGTGGTACGGCGACATTTATGCGATATGGTGCAGATGCAACCGCAATGGTGAAATTCTTGGATGATCGGTGGCAATTAAAAACATCTCTGGATTTTGGATACATTCAAAAACTTGGTGAAAATTATGTTCCACGTGTGTACCGTTACTTCTTGGGTGGTGATTCATTGCGTGGGTTTGATGTCGCTGGTGTTGCGCGTTGGAACAAAAATTCATACTCTTTTGGTGGTATGTGGAAACTAAACGGTTCAACACAATTGAATTTCCCCATATTTATTCCTGACGAATATCAAATTAAGGGTTTTGTGTTTACTGATTATGGTATCTTGGGCGACCCAGATGTCCCCAAGGGCCAAGAAGACGCGGCATACTTAAAACAAATTGGTTCGGGTTGGCGCACATCTGCGGGTTTTGGTATTTATTGGAATACCCCAATGGGACCAATGAATTTCAGTTGGGGTTGGCCAATGCGCATAGATAAAAATGATAGGGAACGTCGTTTCTTGTTATCATTTGAAACACAGTTTTAACACTTGACCTGGCGCGCGCGATTTTTTTATAATCATATTAATTCAGGGGGAAAGAAATGAAGAAAATTATATTGGGAATCTTTGTGGTATTGGCGTTGGCGGGTTGCGGCCAGATTTATGATCGCGAACCTGTTGGTGTCGGTTATGATACAAATGAACTGAAATTAAGTCCATGCGCATGCATCATGGTATATCGCGGATAATGCCGTGATATTGCACCTTTGACATACTTACTGGAGAGAGGAAACCATGGCATACCCAGATGATTTTAATACATCTGCTTTTCCGGCGGGAAAACAAATTGCAGTTTCCCGAACGATGGGTATTTGGGTTATGGTTTCTTTTTTGCTGATTATTTTATCGTGTCTCGCGATACCGTGGGTAATTCGAAACAAGGTTGTTGAACCTTTTGTAATTTATGTTGATGGCCCACATGGTCAATGGCGGTTGGTTGGTCGCCAAAATGCACGACAAGAAATTCCATATTACACATCTATGCAACGCGCATTGGTTGCCACGTTTGTTCAAGAATGGTTTTCACTATCCGATGATCCCGATGTAAACGAAGATCATTGGGCGCAATGTGATCGCAAAACGATTTGTGCCAATCGCATAGAAACTACTGTTTATGGGAACACCGACTGTGGCATATATTGCCTGGCTGATGAAACTCTGTATCGTTCTTTCCAAGACAAAGCTTTACCATTATATAAACAGGCAGCATCTTTTGGGGAACGGTGGTTTGTGAACCCAGCAAAGATTTTTGTTATGCAAAATGGTAATATTACAAAAACTGGTGGTTCGTGGATTGCGCGTGCGAATG
This sequence comes from Alphaproteobacteria bacterium, assembly GCA_017618595.1. Taxonomy (GTDB): domain Bacteria; phylum Pseudomonadota; class Alphaproteobacteria; order Rs-D84; family Rs-D84; genus Enterousia. The sequence continues at coordinate 3,518 of JAFZTZ010000013.1, read as the reverse complement.
TCCGTTCCAGTTTAAATGGTGAATTCAAAATCGTCGCATATGTTCGGGTTGTTCGTGACATGGAAAAGTATCCACAAACACTTGGGTATGCCATTGCGGAATTTAACGCGTATAGGGAGCAATAATGCGCAAAATACTTGGGTATCTTGTTGGTCTGTTGATAATGTTGGGTGTGTTCGCATCGCTGTATTTGGCGGGCGCAATATATGACACCGGCGACCGCATTACAATTGAACCATATTTCTTGCGCCAGGGTTTATTAGCCGCTGACCAGGTGGGCAAGCCGCAAACTTTGTCTGAAGTGCAAACAAAAAAATTAAAAGTTTGGCTGATTCAAAAATACGTATATGAATATTTATACATCGAACCGGGCGAATCCAACATTGAACAGCGAATGGCCCGCGATTCCACATTGGCATATATGTCCACAACCCGCGCGTTTGAAAAATGGGAAAGTGGTATGGCCCGCAAGATTCAAGAAGCTGCACGCAACGGCGTTCGACGCACCGTATATGTTTATGACGAGATTTTATCCGACCCCGACAACAGCGATTATTTGCGGGTTGATTATGAAACAAAAACATGGTATAAACCAAATGATATGAACGAAGTCCCAACCGTAAAGCGTGGAACGATGTATCTTAATGTTGAATATACCGGCCAGTTATATCAACAACTAGACGAAATCCAAGACGCATTACGCAATGGTATAGACCCGGCGGTTGTGTTCGTGTTCTATGTAACCGACGCAATCATTGACGAGAAGTAATATGAAACGCATATTTGTTTTTTTTATCGCACTATGTTCCATATTGGTTATGGGGCAATTTGGTTTTGCAGATGAATGGGATTATGACGAAATGGCCGGTGGCGAAGAGGAAGGCGCAGATTTAAGTGAATACGCCATTGAAACCAACGCCGATGATAATACCGAATGCCGTATGACAACCGTCAAATTAAACGATGGTGCGTCCCCGGTTGCCGCAGGTAATTTTGATATTGCGGGAATTATGTTGGGTATGTCTTTTGACGAGGCACAAATGGTTGCACGTGAAACAGGTCTGTATAAAAATCGGGACAAAGACAGCGTTGTTTATGCAATTCATAAAGATTGGAAATACAACCTGGATTACGAATGCCGCCAAAACAAGATTTATGTTCCGGCAAAATTGGATAAATGTATAAAATCTTTGGCACGTGGCCGTGGTGTTATGTATGCATCTGAATTGCATCTGGTTCGTGATATTACCGGCGAAACCATAGACGTTTATTTCACCAGCAATGCGACCAACAATGTTGTTTGGAAAATTGTTTATAAAAACGATGCCAACGAAGAAGAAGGTGCGGACGAAAAATTTGAAAATCAAAAGAACAAAAAAATTATGGTGTGGTGGCAAAACGTTCTGGACAAATACGGTGTGCCAAATTCTGGCAATGACCGTTGGGCCAGTTCGGATAACGGATTCGACCCGTTGATGACCGCATATTATGGCGAATTAGAATTGGTTGATTGTGGACGCCAGGCGGATGATAGCGCAACCAATGTTCAACAGGCGATGGATAATTTTGCCGCGAAGCCATACGCTTTTTAAAAGATGGATTCATATAAAACCGGATTATTTAGTGAATTTGTCGCATGCGTGTATTTGATGCTGCGTGGTTTTCGTATTTTGCGCCGCCGTTATACAACAGGCAAACATACCGGACGTGCAGAAATAGATATTATTGCAAAACGTGGAAATTTAATCGCATTTATAGAGGTTAAACATCGCAAAACCATATCTGCGGCATGGGATGCGATTACACCGCCCCAGATAAAGCGTCTGCGTTTGGCGGCGGAAACATTTTTAATTCAAAATAAATGGATGGGCAATTCGCGATTTGATGTAATCGTTATTCATGGTTGCCACATTGATTGGATACGAAACGCATTTTAAAACCGTTGTCGGAAAGAAAATTCAGTTGTAAATTTATCGTATTCGCGCGAGTGAATATTTGAATCACGCGATGTGTATGAAAATGTTAATGTCGGCACAAACCCAAGCACATCTATTTTGTTATTTGATAATGATACAGTATATCGTTGCAGGAAATCGCGTTCCTTGACGGGTTGATATGCGTTATCTTCGACGGCCCAGCGTGGTCCATCATATTTTACCCATGAAAAATATGGTTCTAAATATAAATTAAATCCCCACGGTAATTCGGCGCCAAATCCAATACCGGTACCATACCGCCAATCTGCATACGCGTCGGCGCCGGCGGTATCGCGATCAATTCCGCCCCGCCATACCAGATATTTTGAAGAGTCGATAGAATATGTCGCATATGGTGCAACGCTGTATGTTTCGCCATCCATAAATTTACCATTTTCATCAAAAGTATTTTGCATAACGCGCAACGAAAGTCCGGTTGAAAATTTTCGTGTCCAATCATAATGGGTGTCCAATTTTCCACCCGCCGACCAATTATATTTTTCACCACCATACCAACGGCGTGATGCAATTCCTGCCAACCATACATCGCCGTTTTCCCAGATATAACGCGGCCCCGATGACACAGACAGGTATAAATCATCATATTGATGTTTATCATACATATTTATGTAAATATTGGCTTCGTTTTTCCAACGCCATTGGTCAGATAAAACAAATTCGTAATTTCCGCCCAACGATAAATTATACCCTATTGCCTTTTCGGGTTTTGGTAATTCATGGCAGAACGGATAACCGCCATACATAATGCATTCGTTTCCACCAGTTGCCTGGTTCACATTATTATCAGGCGCGGCGCCAAAATTAAACCAAACATTCCACCGTTTATTTTGACGTGCGACATATCGATAATACATCATTTGTTGTTTTACGCGTTGCGGAATATCGTCGCCCGCCATGGCAAGACGCAGTTGGTAATCTGCGCGATACCATTGTTCTTTGGCCATATAGCATAATGCCAGTTCATAACGAACCTTGGCTAAATCGGGTCGTTCATCCAAAATTTCGCGATAGATTTTTATTGCGTCGTCATAATCGCCGGTGCGCTGAAAAATCTGCGCAAGCAAGTACCAGCGTTCCGTTTCAACCGCAGTGTTATCTGTTTCTGGCATCATCGTTAAAATTTGTGATGCATGTTCATAGTCGCCCCGGTCAACAAGGTTTCCTGCCAATTTTATGGCATCCATACTTGTCATCAAAAGTTCGGTAACCTTACCAGATTCATCCTTGCGAACGATAGTTTGCGATTGCGCACCGCCAGAATTTATATCAGATTCAGCCCATGCGAACATGGGCTGAATCATAAGCAACAAAATAAGAACTATGCTTTTAAACATAAAAACAAACATAATCTGTTGGGAAAATTCCCAACAGATTCGCAAGTATTATTCGGCATCCTTTTGTCCACCGAACGCACCGTACACTGACACTTCGTGTTGAATTGTATTACCTTCATTTGCCCAACGTTCATCCATCCAAACGCCCGAAGTCGCTTCGGTTGGGTTGGATGGGTCTTGGCCATAG
>JAFZTZ010000095.1 GCA_017618595.1 Alphaproteobacteria bacterium | reverse complement strand
TCAGAAGCCAGAAAAATTATTAGAACGCATAATCAAAGCATCATCAAACGAAAATTCTATTGTAGCAGATTTCTTTGGTGGTTCTGGCACGACTGCTGCGGTTGCGGAAAAATTGGGGCGTCGTTGGATAACATCTGACCTTGGTAAACCATCAACAATGATTATGCGTAAACGTATGATAGACATTCCTGATTGTAAACCATTCCTGTATCACAGTATTGGTGATTATTCACGTGAAGCATTTTTATCAGATAAACAATTCCGTCGTGTGTCCGATTTGGCACGTGTTGTTATGGGGTTATATGGTGCGTTGCAATTTGATGGTGCGGATGCCCCCGCAAACCTTGGTCATATTCGCAACAGCAGCACGTTGGTATATGTAGACAGCCCGAATAAAGTGACCAATTCCAACACTATTAAAAAGGCACTGGAATTGCGTGAATCATATATGGGCGGTTGGAACAAGGTTGTTGTTCTTGGCTGGAATTTTGCATTTGATATTGGTGAAACCATCCAAGCATTAAATAAATCCGAATGTGAAGTATTGGTTATTCCACCAGATTTATTGGATATGTTGCGTAAAAAGGATTATCGTGATTTAGTGGACAGTGGTAAAATCCGTTTTTCTTCGTTGCAATATTTAACCATTAAAAAGCCAAAGATTGAACCTGCTAATGAAGATGGCAAGGTAAAAATAACCGTTGAACTGGATAATTATGTTTTGTTATCCCCAGACAGTTTGCCATTGGATGACAAATCAAAAGAAAAGGTTCAACAGATTATGGCGGACAGTCCGCTTGATTTGATTGAATATTGGTCTGTTGACCCAGATTATGATGGGAATACTTTCCGCAGTGTATGGCAAGATTATCGCGAAAATACAGCCAATGATGGTGATGCTTTGCGTGTTGTGCACAATGCTGAAATAATTACACCATCGCACAAGGGTAAACGTAAGATTTGTGTCAAGGCCGTTGACGTATTTGGATTTGAATCTATGGCGGTTGTGGAGGTTTAGGTATGAAATATAAAATTGCTTGTGAATCCATAAATCAACCCGTTGCCAAGAAACATCTTGGTGCGATGGAGAATGCCCAAAATACACAATGGAATATAATAGAAAACAGAAAGTTTTTAGATACATTAACCACGACTATTTCCGCATCTGTTATACCATTTGCATGTGTAAAAATACCGGAATTGAAGACATTGAATTGTTTTAGTCGGTGTATGTGTGCGGTGATAATATTATTGGCCGCAGGTGTGATAATCGCACAAATATATTCTTCTCGTCAGGCCATCAAATATTCCAAAACGAATAAATCAGAAAAGTTAAAACATAATGAACGCTATAACTCATTGGCAGATTCATTATTCGTTTTGTTGCTTGTTACAAGTTTAATTGTAGCCATATATAACCTGTTTTTATAAAAGGAAATAAAATGTCGTCACCAATAAATTCTGGAACACGTGATATTCCATTAAAGTTTGCCAAAGGGTTAACGGATTTTGTAAATGCCGAATGGGAATCTGGTCGTTTTTTGGATGCTGTATCGCCAATAACTGCCGACCTGTTGCGGTATTGGTTTGACCCGTCATTCTGTGATGTGCGTGACCGTAATTTTCATGATGGACAACGTCAGGCCATATTGAATGCCATATATGTGCACGAAGTGTTAAAGTCAAAGTCCGTTGTAGATATGTATGCACACTTGTCCGATGTGACGGATACTTCTTATGTTGACCAAAACTTTACGAATGTGATAACCGCTGAAAAATATCGTTATCCGAAATATTGTGTAAAAATGGCGACAGGAACAGGTAAAACGTGGGTGCTGAATGCGTTGCTGATATGGCAATATTTGAATGCAAAATATCAAACAAATAATGGTGTTAAATATACCAAGAACTTTTTGTTAATAGCCCCAGGGTTAATTGTGTATGAACGTTTGTTGGATGCGTTCCGTGGTAAAGAAGTCGATATTGGTAAACGTGATTTTGATACATCTGACCTGAAAAGCAATGAAGATTTGTTTATCCCCGAAAAATATCGTCAGGACATATTTTCGTTTATACAAAACGCCGTGGCAGATAAAACAGAAATTGGCCGTAAAACCACAGGTGATGGAATTATTGCCATAACAAATTGGCATAAATTAAACGAAGATGAACCCGAAGAAGAATCAGAAACACAAATTATGGGTTTGGACTTTGGTGAAACAAAAACCATCGCATCTGAAATCTTGCCCGTGACCCCTGGCGTTGCATCTGGTAATGACTTAGATGTGCTGGATGCTAAATATCTGCATGGTGGTGTGTTGGAATATTTGGCTGGATTGCCAAACCTATGTGTATTCAACGACGAAGCCCACCATATTCACGAAAGTAAATCAAATGGCATCGTGTCCGAAGTTGAATGGCAGCAGGCATTAAATACCATCGCAGAACCAAAAGGAAATAATTTTATTCAAATTGATTTTTCTGCGACCCCATATAGCGTGACCGGTGGTGGCAAAAACAGAACTAAACACTTCTTCCCACACATTGTGACGAACTTTGAATTGGCGACTGCAATGAAGGCGGGGTTTGTTAAAACGTTCATTTTGGATAAACGTAAAGAATTGGGTGCCTTATCCAACGCACAAATAGATTTTAAGGCCGTGCGTTACGGTAAAAAGGTTGTTGGGTTTTTCGAAGGGCAACGTTTAATGTTGCGTGCAGGTTTATCACGTCTGTCAATATTGCGTGAAGATTTTAGTAAAATAAACACTAAAAAATCGCCAAAGATGTTGGTCATTTGTGAAGACACAGATGTATCACCATTCGTTGTTGATTTCTTGCGTTCCGAAGGTT
>JAFZTZ010000094.1 GCA_017618595.1 Alphaproteobacteria bacterium | reverse complement strand
CAACGGATGTTGTGATATAATTCCCAAGAAGGAGATTTTCATGAAAATCGAAGATTTAAAGGCAGATGTAGAATCTTTACCACCAATATCAGATGATTATGGGTTTATGAAAGATCCAAAAAATTGGTGTTTGGTGCGTTGCACAGATGTTATGCCGATACGTGATGAAAATGGAAATTATATAATGCAGTCCCAACTTCAAGGAACTGGATTTACCAAGGGACGCCAAACACTTAGTATGACATTGAATCATGTTGTTAATCCTGTGCCCGGAGATTTTGCAAGTTGGAATGGAACATCATACGTTGTGGTGATGCCATATGAAGACACGGTAAAAAACAATGGCGATCCGATTAGTCTTGGCGTTGCCGAGAGTGTTTTTATTCCAGATCCAGATAAGGGATTGTTGTTGCCAGAAAGCGTGTGTATCGTACAACCAGCATCTGAAAATGATAGTGAATTATATACAATAGGCGAACATGTCGCTACATATAAAACAAACAATTTTACAGATGACGAAATTAATGGAATTTTACAATTATTGGATCCATATAAATTAGAAGAATATAACAGATTATTACGTGGAGATTTGTCAGATGGTGAGATAGCAAGGGAAATATTAGCAAGCCCCAGGGTTAAGCGTGGTTATGAAAATGCAACCGATAAAAAAAAGTTCCTAAGTGGTTTGATGTATGAAGATCGTATGACAATTTTGACCTGTTTCCTGCGCAATTTCGTGGTTAGTAAGGTTATGGCAAACAAGGGATTTAAGACGGTCAATGGGTATGATATGTCTTCAAATGATGAGGTGGCAAATTATGCAATGCAGCATAATATATCTACTGCGGGTCATGTTTTTTCAATAGCAGATATATTAGAAGAGTGTGGAAATGACAGTATAAAGATTCTTGATGATCTAGAAAGTTTTGGATCCGATGTAAAGAAGATTTATCAATATATAACCACAACTAAAATTGACAGTTGGGGTGTGCGACTGGATCAATTACAAGTGTTCGCACAAAGTATAGAATCGGGCCGTCTTGTAAATTTTTATGAAATGTACGAAAATGCGCTAATTAAGATTCCGTATAAGTTCCCATACAAGAGTATTTATGAATATTCCCCCAGGTTGTCAGAGGTCGTTCGGCGTTTTTGCAGACAATTGTCCCATCGGTATCTTAAATGGGTTTATAAATTAACACAGGACAGATGTTACGATTTGTTACAGAATAAATTTCGCAAAAGATCACAGTATATGGCAAGACAAAAGTATGATATGTATGAAATGTGAAATCATTATTTGCAAATTGAAATTTATTTGCAATAATGTTTCACGTTATGCGCAGACGTTCAAAAAAAATTTTCAAGCGTTATTTGGGATGGATCGCACTAGGGCTGTTTGCAGTCATATATTTTGCATTGCGTGTGCATTCTTCTGTGTCGGCGCCTGTTATATTTACTGTTAATTCGGGTGATAGTGTTTCGGGTGTTGCGGCGCGTCTTGATAAGCAAAAATTGGTTGTGTCGGATATGGCATTTAAATTCGCGATTCGTATGCGCGGTGGGCGCGTGCAAAGTGGTGAATATGAAATCCCATCGGGTGCATCGGTTTGGCGAATCGCCGGAATGTTGGCCAATGGTAAAATTGCAACAACCAAAATTGTTATTCCCGAAGGGACAACGATTCTGCAAATCAAAGATTTATTGCGTGCGGCCCCAAATTTAACCGGCGATGTTGAATGTGGTGATGGACGTGATTGGGGTGCGGTTTGTGATTTGGCCGATGGTGATATTTTCCCCGATACATATTATGTTGCACGTGGAACGGCGCGGATGGCGGTTTTAGATTTGGCATATAAAAAAATGCAGAGCATAAAAAATGATTGGATTCACACGCGTCGTAATCCGCCGGCACCATTGCGCGGTTGGGATGATGTTATTACATTGGCATCTATTGTTCAGCGTGAAACCCCAAAAGCAAGCGAGATGAAAATAGTGGCCAGCGTTTATTTAAATCGCCTGCGTCGTGGTATGCGACTTCAGGCCGACCCAACGGTTATTTATGCACTAACCAATGGTTATGGTGATATGCATGGCGCACCATTATTGCGTGGGCATCTTAAAATAGACAGTCCATATAATACATATATGAATAGTGGTTTGCCACCATCGCCAATTGCAAATGTTGGGGCGCATGCAATTCGTGCGGTATTGGAACCAGCGGACACAAAGTATTTGTTTTTCGTTGCCGATGGCAAGGGCGGTCATAAGTTTTCAACGGACTATGAAACGCATCAAAAAAATCATGCAGATTGGCGTGATATTAAAAAACAAAATAATCCACAAGTTTTTGATAATAATTAGTCAAGTTCGCTTGTTATTTTTCGTTATAATTCTTTCCTTGCAAAAACTTCTCATTAAGATAAAATTCTTATTAGCTAGAGAAGAAATCTAGTTGACCAAACAAAAGAAAGGAGAAGTCATGAAAAAATTAGCTTTAACATCTTTATTGGCGGTATTCGCTGTTTCAGGCGCGGACGCGGCAACAAAATATTTTGTTGGTGGTAACGCGACAATCGGAACAGACAATGATCACGCAACTGTTTTAAGCGTGGCCCCAGAATTTGGTTGGAAACTTAACTCTAATTGGGATTTAGGTGTGGCGGCAAACTTTGGTGTTGATCACAAATATTTAAGCAGCACATATGGTGTTGATGGTGATACATATACATATGGCGCAGGTGCGTTTGCTCGTTACAAAGTTGCTCAGATGGGCGGCGTTAAATTGTTATTAAAGGGTTCTGCTGACTTGAACTTTATGACAGCTGTTCCAGAAGATGACGCAATTGATAGTGAAACATTGACAACATTCGATATAGCTGTTGTTCCAATGATCACATATGATTTGACAGAATCATTCACGCTGTATGCAAACCTGAACTTCTTGGGTTTGAATGCGGGTTATCGCTTTGAAAACGAAGATATGGGTATAGACAGCGGTTGGCGGTTTAACGCATTTGCGGATTCCGATAATGTTGCAAATACTGGCGGATTCCAAATCGGTTTCTTGTATAACTTCTAATAGTTATATGAAACACAATTGTCCCGGCCGTTTGGTCGGGATTTTTTTGCAAAGTCAAGTGTTATTTGTTTTTATTATTTATTGGAATTTTTTCCTTGCAAATTTGTATTTTTGTGGGATAAAATTCTTATAGCTAGAAACAGATCTAGTAAACCAAAACAAAAGGAAAGGATAAGTCATGAAAAAAATTGCTTTGACATCTTTATTGGCTGTGTTCGCTGCGGCGGGCGCAAATGCGGCAAACGTTATCGATGGTAATCCATTATATATGCCGAAAAAAGGACATTTTTATAGTGAAACAGCATTGTCTTCTCATTCCGAGAATACAAATATGTTCACATTGGGTGAAGAATTTGGTTACGGCGTAACAGATAAATTGGCTGTTAGCGTTCGTACAGCAGTTGCAGAAGACGAAGAATTCGATGCTATGGGCTGGGGTGATTTGACATTGGATGCCAAATATCGTGTCTTGAACCGTGGCGCATGGAAATTGGATTTGGTTGGTAACTATTCTGTAACACCAGTATGGGGTGATCATCGTCCATTCTTGGAAGAAGATGATACATTGTATGCATGGACAATGGGCGTTCGTGGTGGTTATACAACACCAAAATGGACAGTCGCAGGTCATTTGATGTTCGTATATGGCAACACCGAAACATTCAACTGGGGTGACGAAGGTGCACACATGTGGAAATTGGGTGTCGATGGTCAATATGTAATCGACAACGATTGGAATGTTGCAGCTGGTGTTGAATATACTGGTGTAACCGATGATGGTGCAAAGAATGCCGGTACATTTGATACATATCTTGGCGTAAACTACAACATTGATGCAACAAAGTATGTTGGCGCATATATCAGCCACAATGCATGGCATCATGGTGGCGACAAGGCTGATGAATGGGAATTCACAGACGGATTTGGCTATGGT
>JAFZTZ010000093.1 GCA_017618595.1 Alphaproteobacteria bacterium | reverse complement strand
GGTCAAAGATAACAATTCTTTCACATGCAAGCTAAAAGATTGGTTCACCATCACATATCAAAATCAAAAATTCGGCGAATTGGATAAATGGGAACCCGAAACCACACCCGGTAATTGCAGCGACACATGCGCCCAAATCAAACAATTCGCATCCGCCGAAGATAGAACCCTGGCCGAAGGGGCCGCATTCCCCGGCAATAAACAATGTTTAAAAGCATGTGCACCAAAGGTTCAATCGGTATGCAATGCACTTGTCGGCAAACAATACGGCAATGGCCCTGTAAAAAGCGCAACCGCAGTATATAAAATGGATACACAAAATGTGTTCAGATACAGTTGCGAACTGCACCTGTGATAAAAATCAATAATTGACAAATCAAAATTAAATCTTATAATTCGCCCCCGGTGAAATAAAAAAACGGGATTTATTATGAGTTTTTATCCGCAAATCGCCCGCGAAAATTATAATGCCAAAACTGGCGATTATGTTCCTGATTGGCAGAAACTGGCGAAGGCACACAAGGGAATCAAAATCAGCGAAATAGATTTAAAAAGCATGCAATTTGGTGCATACTCACCGGCCTATGTATCAACCAACGAAGACTGGCGTTTTGCAATGCAAGAACTACAACCAAATGGCAAGACTGTCCTGACCGTTATGGGTGGCGGCGACCAAGCCATCGCATTTGCTATGTCGGGCGCAAAATCTGTTGATACATTTGATACATCTTATTTTGCCAAGGTTATGATGGACATAAAATCCGCCGCCATTCAAACAATGGATAAAAAACAATATTCGCAATTTATAACCGATTTACACAAAGCAACTTCTATCAAAGCGGTAGATGGATACGATTTAATTAAACCTGTATGCAACAGACAATCTATGATTGCCGCCACACAAATGGCTGGATATAAGATATTTAGCAACGGCACAGGGGTTCGTGACGAATATATGCCAACCGACGAAGAATTTAATGCGGCGAAAAAAATTATTAATATGCCAATGAATTTTATATGGTCGGATATTCGGACATTAAATGCGCATCTAAAACAAAAATACGATATAATTTACCTGTCCAACATATTTGAATATTTTAACAATTCCGCAGACATTACCAATGTGCTTAATAATCTTGGTGCGCACCTTAATCCAAATGGGCAAATTATGATGTATACTTCCTGGATACACACAGATATATCCGAAGTTATTGTTGCGGCGGCAGAAAAATGTGGTTGGGGCAAGGCCAAATCGCACGATACAAAAAATGCGGTTATGTTGACATTAACCCGCACACGTTAAGATATTATTTCGGCGTACTTTCAATTATCTTTAATAAATCGTCGCTGTTTGTGACGATTTTTATACCAGATTCGCGCCACTTTTCTGACACAGTATCTAAATCCATAATGTTATTGTGGCCCAGATACAAAATAGGTTCTAAATCTTTTTCCTTTTTGGCATTTAGCAATTCAACAATTGGCGATGGTTTTTGACGTCCCGCCGCGAACCAATCAATATCGTCCGCAACCCAGAAATCATCGTCTGCGTGAACCGCAATCGCGCATTTGCCCGTAACAATCAAATTACCAAGAATTTCTGATTTATGCCCTGCCCCATCCAAAAATTCTTGAATACCCGTATATTCTGGGGCACTTGGTGTTTCGTATTCTTCATCATCGTCATCTTCATCGTCGTCATCAAATTTAATGTCCGAAAATACCGGGACATCATTGTTAACCACGGATGGCGTATCAAAATCTGTTGGTATTGGCAACCCAGATCCCGCCGGTGCCACATCGTGAATTTCTGGAACTTTGACATCATTATCTGGTGCCAGCGGCACAGATGCGGCCGCGACTACTGGTTGCGCCGCAGGCATTATTACCGGACTTTCTTCGTATTTAGATGGACGATTAAACACCGATTTTTGACGAACCGCATTACTTTTTTGCGCAACTGCGAATACTTCGCGCATTTCGGCGGGTATACCCGGCCGCAATGTTGGCAAAACATCCTGTTCCACAACCAATGGTTTCGGTGGTTCCGGCGCGGGCTTTGGCGGTGCAATAAAGCACTTTGGCATTGGGAATTTTACCGGTGTTTCTTTATTTCTAACCGTGAATATCGTGGTTGCAACATATAACGGCACCGCCGCCAGCAGTAAAATTCCAAATACCAGCCCCGGGAACCCATGTAATTCAACATGCGGAACCTTTACCCAATGCGCGACCGAAAATATATTAAAATTGAACATCCCGCGCATAATGGCCCACATAAAGAACACATAGCACGCCGTCCACGCAGCCGCGCGCCAAAATCCCACAGAAAATGTTTTACTGTCTGCCAATTTATTTAACCAATTATTGTTACTATAATTATAGACATTTTTTGTTATCTGTCAATAAATAACAAGAAAATTTATTTTTTATATAAAAAAATATATAAAAACGCTTTTTTATACCCCTTTTTTATGATATAATACCAGGGATAGAAAGGAGGGTTTTTCATGCATAAAATGCTGGAAACATTGGGTAAAAGTGTAATTTGTTTATCTGTTATTGTGGCGACAGGTGCGGCATTTGGTGCCGACACCGCGCGTGGTGCACAACGTTCACAGACGCATAATCGCAGCTCTGCTAGTGCTCGTATGCCGTCTATGCCGATTTTGCCGGTTAGTGCGGTTGGTCACGTCACCACCAGCAGCAGTACGGTCAATCCGACCCCAACACCGGATCCTGAACCAGAACCAGGGCCAACCCCGCCGCCTCCGCCGGGACCAACCCCGCCTCCGGGGCCGACACCACCAGATCCAGATGTTCCGGTTGTTCCAGACTGTCCTGATGGTGGCGTTGAAAATTCGGCATACACCGTTGATAACTGTATGAACGATGTTCTTAACTGTGTTAATACAGGCGCGTTGCCGAATGGTATAAATTCGTTGTTTAACCAAGATTTGCGTGAATCTATCATCAACGGCATGGGGCTGTGTCTGACCCAGGTTGAAAAATGTGTATCAACCGTGCGCCGTAATTGCCAAAACGTCTATGCATCTGTATCTGACGTATGGCTTGATTTCAATGCACGCAAGGTTCAACCAGAATATTACAGATTTGTTCTTGCTCAAACCGGCTTGACGCCGACCCAGGCAGAAAACACCTGTTTGTTATTGGATCGTAACACATATGGTGCCTCGTTTGATGCAATATCATCAAGTGACCGCACAACATCTGAATATGCGCTAAATGTTGGTGCCTATAACAGCCAGCGGAACAATTCATTGACCAAGGCAAATCCGCTTGGTGCACAGATAAATTCTACGGGTATTGACGGCAAACGTGGATATTATGCACGTTGGGATGCCGAAAAGGCCGAATGTTTATTGCGTGTTGCCGCATATAACAAAGACACCGCAATTAAGAACAGTTGGTTATTCGGCTTGGTCGGTAACGAAGACCCTGCAGAAGTATGGCGTGCGGCGGGTTCAACATTTACCTGCAACAAGGATCTGTTTGGATTCTCGCTGATGAACAAAACAAAAACAACCGCGGTTGTTGGTATCGGCGGCGGAACATTGGTTGGTGCGGGCGTTGGTGCGTTGGCCGGGCATGGCGATCGTAAATTTGATTGCTCTGTCAAATCAATGCGCGATGAATTGTTGACCCAGATTCAGAACAACCGTCAAACCGGCACATTGAATCAGTTCATTGAAACACCGATTTCAACCACCGATAAAACAATGACCCAGGCACAATGCCAAGAAATCATTGAACTGTATGATACATGGCAAATGGGTAAAGAAGCGGTTAAAACATGCGAAAGCAAGAATCAGGTAATCGTTGAAATCAACGCGGACTTTGATATTGAAATTATCAGCAAACATCTGCGTTCAAAATGCAAGACCGATTCATGCAACATATCCGAAGCGCAGTTTAACGAGATTCTTGAAGCCATCCAGGCACCATTCCGTGATCTGGCACAACAGTATTCGGCACAAATCCAAGATGCACTTGAATACTGCACGTTCCGCGCATTGAATTTGGCGCGCCGTGACGGAACCGGCGTATACTGCAAGGGCCACGGCAAAGAATGTATATCACGTGAAGATTTCAATGCTGAATTGGCAACATTGACCAAGGTGTTTAATTCATTGGATATATTGAATGGCCAAGAATCAAATCGTTTGAAAACCACGTTAATCGGTGCGGGCATTGGCGCAGCGGCCGGTGGAACCGCAACAGCGATTACGGCATTCGTAGAACGCAACAATATTAATTGCCGCGTTGCAGACGGACTTGCCAAGGTTGGATTTGGTAAATCATACTCAATTGACAACCTACGTGATTTCTATGTGAAATGGGCATTGAACTTGCCGGCAAATGTTGCCCCAACCGCAGTTGTTACAAACTGTGAAAACTGGGGTTTAACATGCGCGCTGTATAGTGATTTGGATGAATGCCGCGCGGCCCAGTTCAACTATCGTCCAGGCAATTTGTCCAGCACGACATTAGTTCAAAATGCGTGCATCCCATCGGGCAGTGCCTGTATCGCAAATGTTTCTGTGGCCCAGGCCAATGGTGAATGTTTGGCACAACCAGATCCGGATACACCGGTTCCCCAGAATCCAAACGTTCGCACCTGTGACGAATGGCAAGATGCGTGTGCCGCGATAACGCGCCCCGCAGAATGCAATACCGCCAAGGTTATATACACACCGAAATCTATGCAGGTTGCAAATGCGTGCCAGTATAATCAACAAAAGCACGTATGCAAAATAAACAAACAGAAAGCAAAGTTGTATTTGGATACTGCGACATGTACTGAACATGAACAGGTTAATCCAAATCATCCTGATGATCGCTAAACAAAGTTTCGCATGGTGTCCCAACGTCGTCCATCCGGGCGACGTTTTTTTGCATTAGTGAATAGCGGTTAAGTTGTTAATGCTAAAGTTAATCGTTGATATATTATCGTTTATTCTGGGGCTATTTATGCATCATTATACACTTGTTTATTAAAACGTGTAATCAATTACATAAATGCCCATCCATTGTTAATTATCAGTATGGTAATAACATCTGCGCAGCAGCACATATGATTTAACAGACCATAATATAATACGACCACAACACAATGATCGCATTCAAATATATACCTACCCACAACAAGTGAATAAAATGCCCCCAATGGCACGAATACACATTTACCGCATATGAGAATATATTACATTGCAAAACAACGCCCATCCCGCAAATAAAAATGAATTACCAATAATGATATTTCGCCGACATTAACTACTTATACTAATCACTAACACTAACCACTTACAACTAACACAATAAAAATGCCGGCGGGGGTGCCGGCATTTATTTTTATATTGGTTAACATATTACATTTTGATTTCCGTTACGGTTTCTACTGGGTCACCGTATGATGAACAATATGTGCCTTTGTAATTTTGTGTGGTTGTCGTATGTCCGTATCCACCAAGAACCTGGATACCACCCTGGCCACAACCACCACCAATACCAACGACACCACCACCACCACAATCATCCGTGTCTGTGGTGATAATTG
Source organism: Alphaproteobacteria bacterium (assembly GCA_017618595.1). Classification (GTDB taxonomy): domain Bacteria; phylum Pseudomonadota; class Alphaproteobacteria; order Rs-D84; family Rs-D84; genus Enterousia. The sequence continues at coordinate 883 of JAFZTZ010000093.1, read as the reverse complement.
TTTCCACATCCTTGCACATTGTTGTTGTGGTCTTGACTGTACAAATATTGGTACCCGGGCTATATGTTGCGATTGTGGTAATAGACCCCATCATATTGCCTTGACCATCGGTTTGAATGAATTCACCCTTGGCGCTGGACAACACCTTTAACTTTTTGCTAAGGTCCGCCCCCAGTATCTGATATCTGGTTCCATTGTTCTTTAGACCCGTATCCCCGGAACTACCAAAAATGCTTTGCAACGTTGGGGCAGCAGCCCATCTTTTGCATGTTGGGGTTGCGGTGCCCGTATTATATTCTCGACATATAGGTGCGCCTTCTTGATACGCCATCGCGGCACATGTTGCGGCCTTGATATCATCATCTTGTTCTTCTAGGGCTTTCCCGATCATCTCATTATATTTGTCATGATAATTCAGATATGCTTTCTCTAACCCGGCACTAAATATCATTTTTGAATATGAATCTAACAAATTCGGGAAACGCGCTATTTCTCTACTATCCGCAGCATCATAACTGTCTTGGTTGCGATTCCACCTCTTAGAACGGCCTTTGATACACATATCTATGGTTGGATCCGTGGCAAGTGCATCTAATTTTTGATTTACCTGGTTTTCCACGGCCTGTATTGCGGCATCGATTCTACGTTGCGTTGCTGTATCAACAGCGGTCCACTCTGACTTAGTCCAATCATAATATCCATTTCTCTCTAGTTTATATTTTCCATTGGCGTCCCTGCTATCTGAACTTTTTAACACCCCAAAATCCATCAAACCATCAACGATTATTTTATCCCTTTGTTTGTATGTCACCAAAGAATCTGTTCCAATTACAGTATTATCTCCAAACGCTGCATCACAATTTGTTAAACTGCCACAAACCTC
>JAFZTZ010000092.1 GCA_017618595.1 Alphaproteobacteria bacterium | reverse complement strand
TTTATCACTTGCGGTTCCGCAACCCGACGACGGAATTTGTGCATACCATCCATCACATTTTCCATTTGTTTCATAATACAGAGTCGTTGCCGCATCCGCAGATGCAATACCAGAGATAATACAAACCGCGTATAAAGATATTTTTTTCATGTCTATTCCCTATCATTAATCCAAAATAATACTATCCCAACTGTAACTATCTGAAGAGTTGCCACCAGATTCTTCGCTATTGCCACCGCCACCACCGCCCTGTTCGGAGGCTCTACATGTTGCGGTACAATTGGTGTTTGCCGTTATGCTGAACGTATTACTAGCTGATACAACTGTTGTTCCACAATCCCAACTTATCGGATACGCAGTAGACCCTTTGCAATAATTATTTAATGAAACAGCAGTACCGCTATTAAGTGTCACAGGGCTGGATGCCGCACCAGAAACCGTATTACAATTTGAACCACATGTGTATCTTAATGTGTATGTTGTGGGTGATGTGCCGCAATTAAAATGCGCCGTACACTGCGTATTATTGCTGTTTGGTGTATATGATGTATTGTATGCGTGAAAACTTCCGCCACAATCCCAACCAGTAAATGTACAATTAGCAGGTGTGATGCACCCAGTTCTAGGTAACGTTATACTGCCATTGACGGTTGTTCGCGAACTTACGAACCCTGAACTTTGTGAAGCGGTGCCGCAACTAAAGTTTACGGTATATTCTGTTCCGCTGCCACCGCCAGTACCGCCACCAGTACCACCAGAGCTATAATCACGACCACCCACCGAACTGCATTCTGATGTGGTTGTATTAAACAGCAATCCCATTGCCCAGCAATACATTTCATTTGGATTCGGGGTTTCGATTGAATAACCATTTACCGACATACATGTTATAATCTGTGAACGACATGCGTTAACCGCGATGTTCGCCTGAACCGTTGAATTGCTGGCCCATGTGGTTGGTTCTTCGGTTGGATATCCATTTTGAACCAGGCATGACGAAATATCGGTTATACAACCTTCGGCATAATCTGCCAAGATGGTATCTTGCCGTGCCTTAATCTGAACCAATACACGCGCCAAATATTGTTTAATAACATCATTTTTCGGATTATAGGTCAGGTTTGTACCCTTGCCTGTAAATGTGTGATCTTGGCATTTATTTAATACAGATGCGCACATACCATAACTTTTATCATCCTTGATATATCCGATTTTGTTTTGCAGATATTCCGACATATTGGTACTGGACGATTTTGCGGCATTATCCGTAACCGTTTGTTCAATATAATCGGCCAATGAATCCTCGCTGCCTGCGCCCCATGCATTGTTTTGATGTGTCGCGTTGCTGGTATAATCTTGACATGTGGCAGTTGATCCACCGTCTGGATTATAATCCCATGTACGATATATATTAACCTTGCACACATTGCTGGTCATGACCTGGCCCAAAACACCGTTGCTGTTCGGATCCAGCGCGTGTCCGGGTTGTGACCCGGTGACAACTTCGCCATTTACAATGTAACGGCCACTTGGGTCAAGACAGTTTTCATAATCAGAACCGCAAACAAATTCATCCTGCATACACGAATCCAACGCATTTATACAGCCGCGCATATCGTATTCATTTTTCGATTGGGCCACCAATAAACGCGCCTTTTGCAGAACGCTTTGCGCATTACGCACCGTGGCCGTCATTTGTTCGTTTGATTCATTTAATGATTTTTCATATGCGATACATTCTTTGTCTATTTCCAAATCGTATGCATTTGTGATAATAGATGCGTCAACACCCTGGGCGGTACATGCACGCAACACATTTGCCTTACAACGATTTGTTGCCGTTTTGAACAAATCTTCGCCGCGTTGATTACTGACGTTATTGTTATTGCCAGTCAGCCCCCCAAGGAACGATGACAAATCAAAACCGGTGCTGTCGATGGTAAAGTCCAACAGACCGCTAATATCGAAATTCAGACCACTAGACGAAGACGATGCGGTGCCACTCTTGACATCGATAATCATATTTTTGATTTTATCAAGGTTGGTTTTAATTTGGCTGCTGTCTGTCTTGGACTGCATGGTAAGTTCCGCTTCCGTTTGGCTGAATAATGTTTCAACCTCACGCGAACTTAACCCAATATACTGAATCTTTTGCGCAACTTCCTGTAATTCCGCGGTGGCCTGTTTCAACGCATTTTCAGATTTGGAATAATTTTTCAGATTTGCACTACAACTGCAACGGCCCTGGTTTTCATCCAAAACATTACAATAATTATCCATACATGCCGCATATTGCGCCTTGCAGTAATCGGTCATTTCGGCCAATTCATCCATTTCCGCAGGTGTTGCCGCAGACGACACATCCTCTGTTGACAGCCCGGTTCCAGATGCCACACGAATTACCGGTGAACGACTGGTTTCCGCGGAACGAATACCAACACGTGAATGTGGATTATACAAAACCGTCTGTGAATCTATTCTTGATGCACGCGCCGCCGTTGCACCCGTTGCCGTACGTGCAATATGCGATGTGTTTGATGTCACACCCGTCCGCGCGGTTGCCGCACCGCCCGACCGTGCCACCGTACCCGTACGCGCGGTTGCCCCGGTTCGCGTTGTGCCACCTGTTGCACGGGTCGCCGCCGCACGCGATGCCGCGGATGTCGTTGTTGTACGCGTTGAAACCGTACGCGATGCGTTTCCACGTGGTGATGCATTTGTGGTTGTACGTGACGCAACAACACGTGATGAATTTGCCGCCGATGAACGTCCAGATGTTGCAACCTTGCTAGAAGAAGGTACAGTCCGTGACGCAGTTGAACGATTTGCTGCATTGTTGCGCGACACGGTCTGTTTACGCGAAATCTTTACGGGTGCCTTTGTTGATGCGACAATTTCTTCAATTTCATCTTCGTCTTCAACAAAATCGGAATCCGCATAATCGGTATCTACATACTCGATATCGTATTCGTCGTAAAATACCGGCGCTACCTCGCCAAATGCAGGCAGTACCAATAGTCCACCAAGGAACATAGCAAATCGTTTCATTGTAAAATCTTTCCTTCCATTATCTTTATTTTATCATACACGGTATATTAACGCAATAGAAAAAAAGTTAGTTTGTACCAAAGAAATCATACAATTTGGTCTTTTAACTTGAAAACATAAATTCTATTTTATAAAATCAAAATAGAGTGCAATAACAGATATGTTTTTAGAAAAAATTTCTTGTTTATTTTTCGGTTTGTTTGGTTGTGCAACTATTCCCATTAGTATGCACGACAAACGTCTGTTGGAATATAAACCAAAAATATCAGACCAAGATTTTAAATACGATCCAACCAAAACACAAATCGCAAAAAAATATAAAAAAGAACTTACCACCGGCCGCGCACGCAGCGGTGCAACCCTTATTGACGATGGACTCTCTGCGTTTGTTATTCGCGCGGCGTTTGCACGTATGGCAACAAAAACAATTGATTTGCAAACCTATATTTACAGCAATGATTTTTCATCGCATATTTTAATCGATGAATTAAAAAATGCGGCGGATCGTGGGGTTAAGGTTCGTGTTCTGATCGATGATTACGGGACAAATTCCGACATCGCAGATGTTATTTTACTGAACCAACATCCGAACATAGAAGTTAAAATTTTCAACGCGGTTAAAAAGCGTTCACGTTTTTTGTATTACCCACAAATGTTGATGGATTTTAACCGTCTTAATTCACGTATGCATAATAAACTTTTTATTGTGGATAATGTCGCACTAATTACCGGTGGGCGCAATGTGGGCAGCAACTATTTTATGCCTGAAACCGCGGTAAATTTCTCGGATACCGATGTTTTGTTCATGGGCGCAATTGCATGTGATGCAACAAAAAGTTTTAACGCATATTGGAATCATCATTTGGCGGTGCCGGCATCTGTAATCCCCAAGGCTTGTTCGCGACACGCACTAAAAAAATTAGAAAAGCAATTTAAAAGATTGGCGCGCATAAATATTATAAACAAACGAAAATATGATGCGATTATATCCATGACTATCCGCGAATTTAATCGCAAAAATTTTGACTTTTCATGGGGCAGCGGGAAATTTATTGCCGATCCACCGGGGAAAGTTGATCTGCCCCCTGAACGCAAGGCAAAATATGTCAGTGAAATAATTTTGGCACTTAACCGTCTGTGGAACAAAACACAAAAAAGTGCGTATGTTTCCGCCGCATATTTTGTTCCAGGCAAAGACGGGTTAAAAAAAATGTGCGACGAAGCAAAATCGGGCGTTCATTTAACCATTGTCACAAATTCGCTGGCATCAACAAATGCACCAACGGTATATGGAAAATGGGAAGAATATCGTACAAAACTGATTCAATCTGGTATTGATGTGTATGAATTTATGTTGTCTGCGGAAAACAGACGCGGTAAAAAACACGATCGCACCCGCAAAAAGACGCGCTTTTCGGTTATGCACAGTAAAACCATGGTGTTCGATGATAAAATATCCTGGATAGGCAGTTTCAATTTGGATCCACGCAGCGCATATTACAATACCGAAAATGTTGTGATATTTGAAAGCGCCGAATTTGCCAAGAAATTACGTGATATGATTATTGATGACACCAAAACATCTTGGCATGTTGCGGTTAACGATGGCAAAACCACATGGAACGGTTTGCGACCAGGGAATACAAAACCGCGCATATACCATCACGGCCCCGACACAACAATTTTTAGACGCACATTTAAAATTCTTACAAAAATTATTCCAGAAAAATTCGTCTAATTGCAATGCGTTGACGATAATTTAAAAATTTTTTTCATTTTTTTATTTTTTTCTCTTGACCAACGAATCGTTTTTATTCTATCATCCGTGTATAGACAAGGGATACAAACGTAAAAAGCCCAGAAATCTAAGGGAATATTGGTTTTCTGGGAAAAACAAGGAACAAAAATAAAAATTTAAGGCGGTTTTTGTAAATACATCGTGTAAATACAAAAAATGCTTTAAATTTTGCCAACAACACCCGAAAAGGAGGGGACACACATGCCAAAGAACATCAAAGAAATCATGATTGCGTTACACAAAGTGTTAAGCACAACCGTATGGGTCAACGCAGACAGACAAATCGTATCACTTAGTGATGAATTGCAAATTGGGCATAATAATGCACCACGTTCTATCGAAGATTTGCCACGCACATCTTTGATTGGTGCATATGTTTCGTTGCAAATTCGTACCGACAATTTTGACGTTGCCGCAGAATCACTTGAAACAAAAGAATTGGCGATGCGTGTCAAAGAAATGGTTTTTGCCGAAGCAAAACGTGTACTGGATGCAGAAACCGAAAATTCAAATGGTACGGTGGCAATGGCGGCATAATTAATTTGCACGCACAAACAAAAGTTTCCGGGTTCCGGAAGGAAGGAGAGCATATCGGCGGGTAACCGCCGATGTGTATTTTAAATAAGGTTAACTACACATACATTTTTAATGGTTCTTGTTCCACTCGGCCACGACTGTTCTTCTATTTTTGCTTTAAACTCAACATCTGGCGCAGAAAGACCAGCATCTTCAAAAGCGGTCTTTAGCTCTTCGCATTTTCTTTGGGTTGTACCTACACAATAATACTCAAAAACGAGGGGCATAGACTGCTTTTCAACACTACTACATTTCTGTTCCAAAATAGATTCTGCAAGCAGCGTGTTGGCATGGCCATTACGATTCACAGTATTATCCGTTTGTTGCGGTGTGGTGTCTTGAATGCATTTTGATTTATCTATGTTACAGAACCATTCACGCCCATAACTTGTCGGGTTAACACCCCAACTACCACCCAATTTATCACACCAATAATGATAACCCGCGGCATTCTTTATTTCCAAGTCTAATGTTGTCGCATCACGATACGCCGGCATTATTGCACCACCAACATGTCCCGTTTTTCCACCACTATTACAGAATCGTTCTTGCGTCAAGCCATATGAATTTTGATTATCATCCAATATTGTCCAATCTGGTGTATAAGCATTCGGCGCGGATCCCGATTGTGCCAGTGAAGATGAACGCAAACCGCCATCCCCAGAACTGCTAAGTGGCTTTGCAGCAATCGGTGTAACATTTATTGTCCCAGGAACGCATTTACCCTGTTGTTTGTTGTATGTGGCGGTTGGATTCAAACATGTGCATTGTCTTTTATTTTCTGTTTGTGTCATCTTGTCTGGACATATACAATCGCCGTCGGAATCACGTCCGGTTCCGCCGCTATTCCGGCATTCTTCATCCAACGCCTTGGCCAAATCATCCATATTGCGATAATATGTTGGTCTGTCCGTGGTGGTATTTCCATTTCCCGCGGCATTATTATTTCGTTGCGTAGTAATATATTCTGCCACCCCAAGATCTTCTACGTGCTTCAATGTTGATTTATCTACACTTGATAAATAATTTTTTAATCTGTTTAGTGTTTCACA
>JAFZTZ010000091.1 GCA_017618595.1 Alphaproteobacteria bacterium | reverse complement strand
GCGCGCATTGCGTATGCACGCATACGCGGATTTTTTGCCTCGGGTAATTCTATGCGCCGACCCCATGGGGTATAAACGCACGCATTTTCGGACGCGAATTTTTTGATATAATCCATATATTGTTTGATTTCTGGTAATCCCGCAAGGTAAGAATCTATGATGTCTTGGGCCTTGGTACGCGATATATTTAATTGTGCGGCCAACCCAAATGACGAAATTCCATATATAATTGAAAAGTTCACGGTTTTTGCGGCGCGCCGCAAATCCTTGGGCACAATTGTTGATTCTGGAATATTGAAAATTTTGCGCGCGGTTTGTTCGTGAATATCATGTCCCGCAATAAATGTATCTTTAAATGTCTTTATATTTGCCACATCGGCCAGCAGGCGCAACTGAATTTGCGAATAATCGGCGGCGATAAGGACGCGGCCCTTTGGCGCAACAAAGCATTTGCGAATTTCTTCGCCAAGTTCCGTTTTGACCGGAATATTTTGCAGGTTTGGATCACGCGATGATAGACGACCAGTATTCGTGCTGGTCTGCAAATATGTCGTGTGAATGCGCCCATCAGAACCAATCTGGTGGGGCAGGGCATCTGCGTATGTCCCGGCAAGTTTTGCAATGGATCGCCAATTTAAAATCTTTTCAATAATTGGATGGTTGTCGATTAAATCATTTAAACTGTCGGCATCGGTAGAACGCTTTTTATTTTCGGGCATATGCATTTCATCAAACAGGACCGTTGCCAATTGTTTTGGACTGGCGATATTAAATTCGTGGCCGGCCATTTCCCAAATTTCGTTGCTGATATCGGTCAACTGTTTATGAAACACACCCGACAGTTGATTAAGGCGTGCGCGGTCAACCAAAACGCCGGCGCGTTCCATCATTGTCAAAACCATCACCAATGGCCGATCACATTTGTCATATAATTCGGCAAGTTTTTTATTCGCATCTAATTGGGGACGCATATGTTTATACAGCGCCATCGTAACCGCGGCATCTTCGGCGGCATATGGATATGCTTTGTCAATTGGCAGCATATCAAAATGCATATCGGCATCACGCGTCTTGGGCGGGAAAAGAGATGCAAATGTTATATCATAATGGTTCAAATATTTTGCCGCCAATTCATCCATACTGTGCGAATGCAATGTCCCATGCAACGCGTATGAAATCAGCATTGTGTCGTCAATTGGTGATATTTTTTCAATATCCCAACCTTCGTTTGCCAAAATATGCAAATCAAATTTTATATTGTGGCCAACTTTGGTAATATTTTTGTTGGTTAAGATAGGCCAAATTGTTTTATATAAATCGTCCACCGAAATTTGTCCGTCCGCGAATTTTGCATCGCCAAATAAATCAGCCGATGCGGTTTTGTGGCGCAGCGGAATATAAACGCCGTGCGTTGAATTAATTGCCAAAGACATACCGACCATTTTATCAGTTTCTTGGTTAAGGCCGGTTGTTTCGGTATCAAACGCAATAACATCACGAACATCCGCCAAAAATTTTTCAAGTTCCGCAACCGTAGAAATTTTTGCGAAAGTAATTTGTAAATCGTCTGTTGTTTTTTCTGGTGCGGCCGGTGGAATATCGGGTGGACATACGGATCCCGGGAAATTAAATGTGGGGGCGTTATCCGCAACGGGCGCATCCGGGAAAGTGCGCGATATTTTTTCATACAGCGAATTGCTTTCCAATTCTTTGCGTACGAATTCCAATGCGGCGGCGCGATTAAAACGGAACGGTGCAATGGTTAGCCCTGATAAATCGACATCGCGTTTTAATGTGACCAGTTGTTTTGAGATATACGCCATATCGCGTGCATCAGATAACATTTTGCGTGTGCGTTCATTTTTAATATCATTCAAATGCGCATATAAATTATCCAACGAACCGAATTCGTTAATCAGTTCGGCGGCCTTTTTTGGACCGATTCCGCGCACACCGGGAACATTATCGGACGAATCGCCCATCAGAGATTGCACATCAATAACCTGTTCGGGTGTGACACCAAATTTTTCAAGGACTTCGGCCCGCCCGATAGTTTTCTGTTTCATCCCATCATACAGATAGATGCAGTCGGAAACCAATTGCATTAAATCTTTGTCGCCGGTCATAATGCGTGTTTTGTCGGCAATTTGGCAACTTTGTGTGGCAAGTGTTGCGATGACATCATCCGCTTCGACCCCGGGGATACACAGAACCGGAACGCCCATTTCGCCCAATGCATGTTGCACCATAACCGATTGTGATATTAAATCGGCAGGTGTTTCATTACGATTTGCCTTGTATTCTGGATAGATCCCTTGGCGGAATGTTTGGCGCGATGCATCAAAAACACAAACGAAAGTATCATTTGGTTTTGCCGCGGCGAACACCGGCAACATCATATTAAGGAACGCATACACCGCACCGGTTGGGGTGCCATCAGATCGCGTCAGGCGGCTGTGCACGCCGTAATATGCGCGAAATAAAATTGAATTACCGTCAATTAGTGTCAGCATATGCGTTTCTCTTGGTGTTATAGTTAAATCAGGGGCGTTGCCGCCCCATCATATTTTTTAGAACAAATATCTAATTTTGCCCGCGCATCATAGTGCAACAAATCTGGTTTTGCAGTAGGAGTTTCTACAAAATCAGGAATATAAACCGCGCGTGCTTCGATATCAAATTTAAATGGCAATGCCGGTACGCCAAGTGTCACACCCAACATACCTTGGTATGCGGCGGTTGTTTCCCAATTAGTGCGGACATTATTCTTTTCTGTTTTACCGTTGAACATTACACCACCACCAAGACCAAGATATGGTTTAACAACGGTTGATGGCATTTTGAAATATGCGTTCAACATCGCCAAATTTGCGTGTGAATCGGATTCACTAAGATAATTATATTCGGCCTCGACACGAAATACAGGCAAATCAATTCCGAACATTGCGCCAAACGATTGCGCCGGATCTGTTTTGCTTTTGTCATCGGTAAATACGGTTTGCCCGCCAACGCCAATTGAAACCCCGGTGTACAGGTCCCAAACCGGATTCGCAATTGCGGGTGCGGAAGTGGCCGCGATTATGGAACATAAAATAATTGATGTTTTTAACTTCATCTTTATCTCCTTTATGTGATAATATAATAGAAAAAGAGATATCTATATGCAAGAAAATAAACCTGTTTTAATTGTTGGTTTGGGGAACCCCGGGGCGGAATATGAACGCACGCGTCATAATGTTGGGTTTATGGCGATAAAGTATTTGGCGGGCGAAGACGCCACATGGAAAAGCGAATTGTTTTCGCGGACATTTACGGCAAATGTTGGTGGGCGCCGCGTTATTTATGCGATGCCACAAACATATATGAACGACAGCGGTCGTGCGGTGCGTGCGATAATGGATTTCTATAAAATACCAATTGAAAATATCATTGTCATACACGACGATATGGATTTAAAGGTTGGCGATTTACGGACCAAGGTTGGTGGCGGCAGCGCCGGTCACAACGGAATAAAATCAATTGATGCAAATGTTGGTAATGAATATATGCGTGTGCGAATCGGAATTGATCATCCGCGTAATTTGGGTTTACCAATGGATGCGGCCGATTGGGTGCTGGGCAAATTCACCAACGAACAATTTGAAATAATCCAAGATACAATTAAAAAGATTAGTTTTTAATTTGCAAAGCAAATTTTATAAATTGTTATTGTTTTTGTATATATAGTAGCGGATTCCATGAATCAGGGGCCACCCCGGACAATACATTTGAAAGGCTTTTGCATCCGGCGGCATCGCATATGGCTGTATCGCTGCCAAATGTGCAGTTGTTTATGCCAATCGGTAATAAATCTGCGGTGGTTTCACCAGATGGGCACTTTACGCGTGCGCAAGGATTGGTGATAAATGATTGATTAGACGCATGTGTTGCGGCGCCACAGAATCCATCAACAGTTAGATCACGGTAATAACCTTTGAAACGGTATGTGTTTGAATTATGTATTCTTGCCGGGGTGCATGCAACAACCTTCCCAGATACAAAATCGTCGTTATGTACAAAATAGCTTTCATTCATATGTTGTCTATTGTCTTCAAAACAGTGCGAGCAATTGCCGCTTATCTCTGGGTCCTCGTCTGTGGTATAATATATAACGTTTTCGAATATTGAATGAACGGTATTTGTTGCGGATGATGTTCTTGTGTCTGCATGGGTGATGACACCACCATAACAATATAATGGATCACCTATTGGGCCATTATCCATGGTGCATGTACACTCGTGGACATCCCAAACTCCGATACTGTTCGAACCAGTTGACACCCATGTTGCTTCGCCGCCTCTGGTTGCGTCTAAGGGGCAATTTGTGCCGGGTATATCACCGCACCCATTTTGCAAGTGTATAGAATCTACTGCGGCGCCAACTGCGTCGTCTGTATCGGTCGGGAAATTCTTGAATACACCGCATGATAACGTATTTTTAACGCATACTAATTCAAAATCGTTATTTTTAGCAATCCATTGGCCGCCGGTGGGGGCGGTGCCATATTTTTGTTTAACCTCAAAATGATAGGTATCGAAAAACACTGCAAAATCATTAGATGAAAATGCTACTGCCTCCTCAACATCTAGCACATTATTACTAAACCAGTCCCTAGCGACCTTGTCCAAACAGCCTTCATTTGGGTTTCTTTGAACGAGGTAGGAATCTGCGTTATAACAATATGGCGAGCCACTACCTGTTTGCCAGTTGTTGGGATTGCACTTAACGTAAATGGGGTTTATTGGTTCTGTTGGGTATGATCCAAGATTGAAACCTCCAGTAATACATTCGGTAATCTTTATCCTACACTCTGTTGAATCTGTTGCACCCGTCGTTTCTGTTGCGGAAAATGGTGCCGGGCATTCACATGCGCCATTGGTACTGCCACAGACGGAACTGGCATTTGCGGGACAATAGTGTCCCAATTGGCATGGGGCGCAGACCGAATTTTGTACCATACAACCAGGTTCGGTTATGCAAGCTGCGGAATTAAATGGGTCATTATAAGAATCACAATTGGCGGCTTCCGCGGTTGTGGTTAATTGAACAAATAACAAAATAAATAAAAAAAACATTCTCATGACATGGAATTTAGCAAATTATTTTATTTGTTTCAATAATAAAAAGGCAACGAATTGCCTTTTTATTAATATTTTTTTGATATATGACTATTTAGATTTTTTATTGGTTGAAACAATGAACTGTACGCCTTTGCGTTCAAACCATGCCTTGTCATAGGGGGTTATACCCGGGTCTTGTCCCCATTCATGGTTTGGTGCATTTATATTTTCAACTTCAAGAATCGCGTATAGGCTGGTCCTGGTTGAATCAACATCAATGTCTTGTTGTAGTTCTTCTCTGGCTTTATGAAATACTCCAGGTGAAAAGTGAGCGCAATTGATTGAGCCACCAATGCCATTCTCGTTAAACATGTGTATAACAACACGGTCAACATCTGGTCTGTTAAGGTGGTTTCTTACGGTATCGGGCGATGGGCCAAAACTGTATGATGTCGCCCAATTTACAAAAATAGTATCATTCTTTTTCACCGGTTCTGGTGGGGTGACAATTGTATCGTTTGGATTATCGGGTTGGGGTTGTGGGGTTGGGTCTTTGTTGCATGCATTTAAAAACGCCATCAGGGCCGCTAATGAAAATATGCCCCATGCTTTCTTAGATTTTTTCGACATTTGGAATCCTTTTGGTTATTTCGATTCACCGTAATTTTATTACAAAATAGGATGTTTTGTCAAGTGTGGCATTAATCGCCATAATGTATGAAGAAATTGCTGCCATTTGGGTTCGTCAAAATGGTCATGGTTGATGAACTGTGTGGTTCACCATTTTCCCCTGGGGAACTATAGAATACCATGCGCGCGGTATTTTCATCTATGTCGCCGCTTTGGGCACCTGTGGGACTGGAATGTTGATTGTTGCTGGCGTTAATCAAAATAAACCGGCCACCGCTGCAATATATTTCATCGCCGTTTGGATAGTTTGCCATATTTCCGCTGCTGCTGCGTCCGTAGACGGTGTCACTGCCCACGCACATAAGATAATATGTAACGTTGTTGTGTGTGACAGTAAGCGTTGGAACAACAGGTGTGTTTTCGTCTGGTACACATATATTTTCGGGTATGGTGTTCTGTGTAATAGTAACCGATTTAACGTATCCTTCGCAACATGGACCACCTATGTTGCCATTATCATCACTGTGCATTGGGGTGTGTCCCCATGCGTTTGCATGCCCTTCGTCTGACCGATAACAGCAGTTTTTTTCACCGCCACTTTCCAGTATGATGCCGGTTTCGGCCGGACAATACAGTCCATCATTTGTCTCATCATTTTCGTAACCTGATGGCATACATACGGGGGCCACACTTTGATTAGTCGGCAGAAATTCACCCGTTGAACAACGCGTGTTAACACAGCTGCGCGCGGCGGCGATGACGGAATTCCCGCTGATTGATGCGGTGCCGGTGTTGACCGCAAACCACGCCAATAATGTGTCCTGGGTCGTGGGGGTTGTGGCCTTGGGGATAAGTATGCGGTTGCCACCTTCGTCTGCGTATGGTTCTTGTTCGCAATTACCCCAAATGCGTTCGGCAATACGGCATGTTGCGCATTCGGCATCGGTGCCATCGGTGCAGTCGTTGCCGCATATATCTGAAATCTTGGTGGGTCTTTTGTGACCGTATGTGTCAAGATAAAATGCGTATTTATATTCGGTGCTGTAATCCGGACCAATAAGGTCGATGATGCGTAATACCGCATCGTCCCCGGCCGCCGCCACGCATTGTTTAACCTCTGGCCAGCATGATGTGCGTTCCAATATCGCATGGCGATTCGCAGAAAAATCAATATCGTCGCACAAATCAAAGTTCCCAGAAATTGATTTGCACGCCTGGACAATACAGTTACGGCCGACCTGGGTGCAACTGGATATAATGGTGTCGTATGTTTTGTTCGTTGCGATATCTGTCATGCCGGATTCCCAATGTATCGAACTGGATGTGTCAATTAATGTTGCACATGCCGTTTTAACATCGCTGCACAGGGAATTCGTTGTGCGGTCCGCAGATACACCAAATATAGATAGTGCACGCGCATCAAATCCCGCAATTGTGTCCGCGGTATCTGTTAAACATTCTGCGGTAAGTGTTGTGCATGCCTGGCGAATTTCTTCCAATTTTGCGGTTTGCGCCAATTTAATTTGGGACAGGGCGTCTTCCAAGAAACCATTCCATACCGAATCGGCAATGTCTTGGCAATTTTCCATCGCCGCCGCAAGATAATCTTTTTTACCCTTAAGATAGGTTAAAAACGCACTAGAACTATTGGCGGATGTCCATGTTTGGTCGCCCGTTGGGCGCGTAATCAGGTTATCTAACTGGGTTAAACTGGTGGTAAGAAATGCGCTGCCGGTGGTGGGGTCGATATATTTGCCGGTCATATCAAGGCATTTCTGCATATTTGTGCCGCATACGGTTGGGTCGCTTAACATATCCAACATTTTCCGTTTGCATGTTAACAGGTCGTCGGCATTACGGGTCTGGTATGCATCAAGACGCGACATATCCAACAGCGCGCCACTTTCAAACACTTTGGCACGGGCGGCGTCGGCCTGGGACTGATATGATTTGAAAACGGTGTTGCAATCTTGTTCCATCAACATTTGATAACCGCTAATTGCGATGGATAATTCATCGGTACTGCAAACCTCGGCCGCGATTTCGCGACATACCGGAATCGCCGCGTTGTACAATGCCGGACCGGTTTTGGTTGTGGTTTCCGAACCAAGATATGAATCGACCGTATCAAACGCCGAATCCATGTTCAGCGACAATGATATCGGCGCCAATGAAACCGATGAATCCGAATCGCCAAACGATACATTTAATTTTTTTGCAATATCATCAAGCGTCTTTTTAGATTTTGTTTTGTCCTTGGTATTATAAAACGCCTCTTCACCTTCGGTGGCGGTGTTTATTGTTTCAACATCTTCGGCATCCATGTTCACCAACAGCAAACGCGAATTTAATTCGGACATTTGATCTTCGACACGCGCCATTTGTTTCTTGATCGTGTCAAATTCGTTCACGCGCGTACTGCATGCACAACGCCGCAGGTTTGCATCCTTGGTCGCACAAAATTCATCCATACATTCGTAATAAACCTGGCGACAATTGGAATAATTCGCAATCATCGCACCCGATTCGTTTGTCGCCGCACGTGCCATTGTTCGTGCTGTGCGCGCCGCCGATGTATTTGAACGCCTGGATCGTGTGGTTGATTGACGCGATTTTATTGTATTATTTTTTGCCGTCCGTTGAATGACCGCAGGTGTCGCGTTGCGCTGTGATACCGTTGCACGTGGAACAACATTTGCCGTGCGTGATACGGTGGTTGTCGTACGTGGCGCAACCGTCTTGGTACTGCGTGCATCGGTTGATGCCGTAGATGCGCGGTCACGGGTGTTCGTATTACTGCGCGCAGTGGCAGAATTTTTTGTTGTGGTTGGTGTTCCGCGTGACTGGGTCGACGAGGCCGTTTTTTGTGCAGTCGAACGCGACGCGGCGCGCGCGACATCGTCCATATCCAAGGCGTTCGCACTATAAAATGCAAGCACGCCAAGGCATACGCCAAAAAGCCATCGTAGTCCTTTCATCCCTTTATAAATGTATGCTAGCAAAATTATAATTTTCTGGGCAAGCAGAAAATACATAAAATAAGTATAAAAATGGTGCGGATAGGGGGACTTGAACCCCCACGGATTTCTCCACAGCATCCTTAGTGCTGAGCGTCTACCAATTCCGCCATATCCGCACATGGTTTGTCCAAAACCGGTGCTATTTTACACAATATTGTTTTTTTTTCAATAAATTTGTGATAAAATGTATTCGATATATAGGATGGAGAGAAGAATGCAAAATAAATTTTATTCTTTGATTTTAAAATT
>JAFZTZ010000090.1 GCA_017618595.1 Alphaproteobacteria bacterium | reverse complement strand
TTATTTCTTTTCTGTTTTCATCCAGCAATACATCCCCAAAGTCAACATATAGGCAAATGTCGCCATCATCAATATGCCGGCATCAAGGTTTAATTGACCAACGATGTTTAATCTAAACCACATTGGCAAAACCCACAAGCCCAATGACATCAAGGCCATACAACCCAAACCAAAAAACACCATCCATTTTGATATTGTAACAATTTTGTTCATTTTTACTACTCCTTTACTTTTTCTTGATTGGTTCATGACATTCGCCGTCACCCTCTTTTGGACAACAAGCAAATTTCATTTGCGCGGTTTCCTTAAATTTTTCACCTTCGCAACATCCATAACGATTTGGCTTGGTTCCATCACCACACAAACCGTTGGATAAATTCTCGGCCACCTTGCGTGCTTGCTCCGCTGCTTCGGCCGCTATCTCTTCTGGGGTTTTCACCGGTTCCTTTTCAACTTTCTTTTTCTTCTTTTCTTTTACAACCGGTTCTTCAACCTCTTCTGGCTCTTCTTCTATTACTTCCACGGCGTCAACCACAACGACAGGATTCACATTTTCATAGTTATGTACCGGACGACGATTCGCACGTGGCGCACAATTCGTCCGTTGGCGTGTCAACATTGCTTCCAATTCAGATTTCAATTCCGGATGAGATTTGACATCTTCACGTAATTCTGACACACGCTGTTTAATATCGTCACATGTTAAACGTGATGCAACCGTACGCGTTTCTGTTGATACCTCTTCAACCTCTTCTTCATCATCATCCCAATCGTCGAAATCGTCTTCATCAAAATCTTCATCTTCGTCTATTTCAACAATTTCTGTATCATCATCCGCATACGATACATACGACACCGCAGTTATCGTCAGTATTCCAAGTATACCCAATATTTTTATATTCATTCGGACCACCTTGGTAGATATTATTCCTCAATTACCCGTTGCAATTCCATAATAAAATCAACACCCGGATTTATAAGTTTTTCTGCTTTTTTAATATAGCGTCTTGCTTCGTTCTGCATCTGCAATTTCTTATATGTATTAACCGTGGTTCTAACATCATTTTCAGACAATTCTCTATCATTCACACGAACACCATCTGCAATCTGCAATTCATTAAGCGCCTTTTGTGTATTCAACTCTTTATTCTTTACACAACCATCTTCTGCCATTTTCGCATAAATTTCGGCATTGTATGAGTGACATTCTGCCATGTCGCACCCATAGTCAATTCGACGTTGCAATGTTCTTTCTATAACCTCACACGGTTCCACACCGGCTTCATTATACTCAACAAAATCATTACCATTGTTTGCATCTTCATTGCGATCTATATCCTTGATAGCCCGGGCAATTTCAGTTTCAGCAATAACCATTTTTTCAAAATAGTCTTTATTTTCTGAACAACCATTTTCTGCCAATTTCTTATACACAGATACAGCAGCCAAATGTTTTTCGGATTCATCAGACCACCCACCACGTGGCATTTTATTCATCAATGCTTCTTCTTTTACTTGGCACGGGCGTTTAAACAAAGTCTTCTCTGCGGCAGGATTTGCCGTACGCGCGTGTTTATATCCCCACAATGACACCCCCGTTAACATACCGCACAAGAATATACCAACCAACGCAAACCACGCTAATACCTTATGCTTGCGTGAACAAATATAACAAGTTTCACAAGATGTATTTTTAACATTATTTTTCATTTTTCCCTCCGTTTTATATTATTTCACAATACCATTCTTTATTGTAATACACCTGTCGGCACGATTCGCCAACGACATATCATGCGTTACAAACAACATGGCCATTTTATTTTTTCGCACCAAATCAAGCAACAATTCAAACACCGCAATCGCATGATTTGGATCCAAACTGCCCGTGGGTTCATCGGCCAACAATATATCAGGCATATTTGCCAATGCACGCGCAACCGCGGTACGCTGTTGTTCACCACCAGACATCTGTCCCGGCAAATGTGATGCGCGATGTGCAACATTTGCAGACTTTAACAATTTCATTGCACGCGCATGCGCCACATCTTCGGCAACCCCATTTGCCAACATCGGCAACATAACATTTTCAACCGCCGTAAAATCAGACAATAAATTATGTCGTTGATATACAAACCCCATCTTACGACGACGAATCAATGTCCGCATTTCATCGTTCATTGCATGAACAGGTGTCCCGCAGACCAAAATACTGCCACCGGACGGCTTGTCCAATAACCCCACACATTGTAACAAAGTAGATTTACCAGACCCCGATGGTCCAACAAGTGCAACTATTTCCCCACGATGCAAATCAAATCCGCCACCGGTCAAAATATGTAACGGTTGCCCCCCTTCGATAAAGGTCTTTTGTATATCACGCACAGACAGGACAACTTCGCCCTGCCTTGGTTTTGATAAAGAATTCAATATAGATGCCATTACTTCCTTCCGTTACCAGTTTCCATCATAGCACTTTGTTTACTTTTTTCCAGTGCATAAATTAGTTGTTTCGCTTTTTCTGGATTTAAAATCCCAACACGACTAAAACCATAACTGTTAAGTTGTTTTCGGAATACTTTTTGTTCGGCTTCATTGGTCCGAATATCTGGATGGTATTTCCCGTTACAAAAGAATTCTATATCATCTGGCGCAATTCCAAATACGGCACCCCATAAAATATCATCACGATGTGTACTCCTATCCGTTATTACAGATAATTCCGGATTTAATTTTATTAATTCATCACAATCATTCGTTAATTTTTGGTTGTACAGTGGGGCCTTGTCCTTTATATAATCTATCACCTGTAATCTTGTCGCGTCATCTTTGATAGCATTTTGAAAATCTGTTATAAAATCTTTATGAGAATTATATAAATCAAAATCTACAAACAAAAGGTAGTTTGCCAACTTAACCATATATGCCGCTTGGGAAATTCCGCCTGGCATC
>JAFZTZ010000089.1 GCA_017618595.1 Alphaproteobacteria bacterium | reverse complement strand
GGATGGTGTCGCTGAATTGATGCAAGAAATTATGAGACGTATAAATCAAATAACCGGGAACGGTGAATCGGTTTTAATGATAAATGCGCGCACATACGACCTTGTTAAAACCGCGGCGAATGAATTAAAGAACGCACTTGAACTATCAAATGGTGATTATGATATATTATCCGAACACGTGCGGTATGCCGCAGATGCCATTGGCAAAATTCTTGGTGTAATTGGCACAAACGAAGTGCTGGATATGACCTTTTCGCAACTATGTTTGGGAAAATAAAAAAACGGTCGCAAATCGCGACCGTTTTGAAAGATCACTAATTTACTCTTTCCGAATCGGATATTGCCCTTCGATCAAATTCTTGCGAACAATATGGTGTTTAACCTTTTGCGTACTGGTCATTGGCAAATCATCGGTTGTCATCGCAAAATGCGTCACCCATTTATAAGATGCGACCTTTTTGTTTGCCGCCGCAACCGCCGCAGCCAACTTTTCCATTGTCATGCCCTCTTCTACGCTAAACACCCCATATGAAACGGTTTTGTCTTTGATTTTATGTTCAAATACCGCAACATTTTTAACACCGGGGATGGTTATGAATAAACCTTCCAATTCATCAGGATAAACATTTTTACCACTATCCAAAACAATAACTTGTTTTTTACGGCCGGCAAAATGTAATTCGCCGTTTTTATCCATTGAAACCATATCGCCGGTATTAAAGAACCCGCGTTCATCAAATGCGCCTTTGTTGGCCTCTTCGTTATTCATATAACCACCAAAGACCTGGTTTCCCTTTAACCACAAAATACCAACGCCATCCGCATTTTTATCGCGAATTTCAACGGTATTATTTGTGGTTGGACCACCAAATGCAAATGGAACGCGCCCTTTACATGGTTTGGAAATACAGATAGGGCCAACTGTTTCGGTCATCCCATAACCCTGGATGAACCCAAGGCCAAGTGATACAAAGAAGTTTTCAATTTCTGGCTTTGTTGCCGCACCACCCGCAACCAACAATTTTGCACGACCACCAAAGATATCCAGAACCGGTTGTTTTACCTTATCAACAAGTTTCCCAAGACCGATTTTACTCAAGAATTTTTGATGTTTGATTATAAACGAGAACAAGAACCATTTATGCTTTGCCTTGATTCCATCAATAATTTTATTACGGAATACTTCGAACAAGCGTGGGACCGCCGGAATAACATGGGGACGATATTTCTTGAAATCGGCCATCAGTTCTTTTGGATTAATTGTTGGCTGTAATAATACGCCCGCGCCATATTGTACTGTTGCCAACACTTCCACGGCAAAACCAAACACGTGATACATCGGCAAGAACCCATACAAAATATCACCAGATGAAATCCACTGTTTCATATCCAATAATGATTTCGCACATTCTGTTAAATTATAGTGCGTAAGTGGCACAACCTTTGGTGTGCCGGTTGAACCCGACGTAAATGATAATGTCGCGATTTCTGAATCAGGCAATTCGGCCGGTTTCAGTTTCTGATTCACATCGCCATCTTCGGCCGTGATATCAATAAACGTGAAATTATCTGTTTTATAAAAGAACGATTTTTCCGCACAGACAAATTTGCATTTGGTTATTTGCGCCATATTATCATATTCAAACGGCGTTAAATTGGTATCCAGCAATAAAACCTTGCCACCCAAATACCAAATTGCGAACAAAGTTATTGGAAATGCCGGTATATTATGTGACAAAATTCCAACAACATCACCCGACTTAACACCCGCATCATGCAGGGTCGCCGCACGACGTTTTACCAAATCAATAAATCCCGTATACGTGACCTCTTCACGAACCAGATATAATATGTCTGGGAATTTTTTCGCGGTTGATTCTAGTAATTGATACATATTCATAATAAAAATCCTTGTTGTTTTTACAAAATCCTATGACTATTATATATATAAAAGGAAATATTGCAAATATGAAAATACTAACACTAAATATTAATTCAATACGCGCCCATGCGGAATCTTTTATGGAAATTCTGCGAAACGGTGAATATGACACCATACTGGTCCAGGAATTAAAGGTCGAACCCGGCGCCTTTCCGCATAATTTGTTTGATGAATACGGATATAACATCAAGGTTTTTGGCCAAAAAAGCTGGAACGGGGTGGCAACTTTCTCTAAAAATTCCATCGAAGACGTGGTTCGTGGCATGCCCAATTACCCCGACCCAAACGCACGTTTTTTGGAATCTGTTATTGACGGGCGCATACGCGTGATAAATGTCTATATGCCAAATGGCGACAACGAAGAATCACCAAAATTCCAATATAAATTGGAATGGATGCGCGCATTTACCGACTATATCGCCCAATATCTTAATTCCGAAGAAGCCGTTATAATCGGTGGCGATTTTAATGTGGCAATAGAAGATCGTGATATATGGAACCCAAAAAATTATATTGGGTCCAGTATTTCTGCACCGGCGGCCCGCGAAATTATGCAAAAATGGCTGGATTCTGGTTGGTCAGATGTATGGCGCAATCTGCACCCTGACACAAATGATTATACATGGTATGGATATCGCGGACGCGATACCGTTGGAAACCGCCAAGGATTACGTCTGGACTATTTCCTGGCCAACAAAACCGCGCAAAAAATCATTACAAATTGCGAAGTAGATATTGCACCACGTATGGCAAACAAGCCGACCGACCATTGTGGGTTAATGTTAAAGATAGATTAGTCGCGTTCGTCCACACGTGCGAAATCATCAACAGCCTTGTATTTTGAATCACTAGTGCGCAAGTATTTATACGGCGCCGCGCCAACCGAATACATATTAAACAGTTCAAGCGTTTTATCATATGTCGCCTGCATCGCCATCGCGGTTTCATCACAATCATATTTTATTATTCGGACATTATGCGATTTTAATTGCACAAACACCATAATCGGTGTATCAGAAACACTTGATGTATACGTTGTAAATCCGCCATTTTTTAACATTAATGCTTCTAATGGTAATTGCGGCATATTACCATCCATAATTTGATTTTTTGATGGCGCCGTTCCTGTTTTTATATCCAGCACCCCACCATTCCAAATTCTATCGGCATACGCCCGAACATTACGATTGCCAATTTTTATACCCCCCTTTATTTCGGTGGCGGCATTCGGTGTATTTTTTAACACTTCAACCGCAACAGGGGCAATTTCAACGAATCGACGATGCCATATCGCAAACAACAGATTATTTTTATTCAATATTTCACGTGCACGGGCATCCATCTTGGCAACCAAATCTTCGGCGGTCGATGTATCGGGGGCATGTCCCAAAACATCATGCACCAAAATACCAAAATCAGACGCATCAACACCCGCCCAATAATCTTTTTCTGGGCGCAGGTGCAAAATATGTTGAACATAAAACGCGTACGGATTATGTATCAGCGTTTCCAATTCTGTCACATACACATCTGACCAATCGGCCGGTGGCGTTGGATCGTCATAGCGTAATAATTTTTCCGGAACAATATCGCGTGAACGAACCGCGGATAAAATATCTTTTGCTATATCTTTATCAAACAAACCGCGTGCGGCGATTACACGCGATATAAATCTTGATTCTTGGGTTTGCACACCACCCGAAACTTTACTGCGCAGCCAATACACCTCTCTGCCACAAGATAGTGTCATAAAATCGAGTGCCATTAACGACACCTTGTGATTTGGCGATGGTATGCCGATTTTATCAGATATTTTACGTGGCAACCATGGGTTTTCATAACCCAATGCCGGGAACATTCCTTCATTTAATCCGGTCAATATGACAACGTCTGCGGTCTGCATACGAGATTCTATGGTCCCCAGCACCACAACATCTGCATCACTATTCATTGGTGCACGCACCCGAATCCCTGACAAAGCATCTGAAATCAACGCACGCGCATCTGTGATTCCAACACGAATTTCGTGTTTATTCAAACAATCAGATAATTTTTTTATCGCATCCCACACCTGCATAGATACAGAATCATCTATAACAAATTGTGGCGAAAAACTGTTGGCATATTTTTCAATAATTTCGGCAACCGCATCAAATAAATTAAACTGTACAGACAAATAAATAGTTTCAAAATCGCCATTGCCCGATTCTATCCAGTCATCTAATAAATTAAGAATCGCCCTGCCCGCTGGTGTAAATGTACCCGGAATTCCACCCGAAAAATCTGCGACAATTTTACGACGATTAAATTCTGTTTGTAAACGCTGATTTCCGGCGGCATCCGGTGTAATTATCAAAACACTTTTACTATTTGCAATTGCACGCACGGCAATTTCTACCGCGGCCGCGGCTTCTTCTGATTCACGATTCGTTTCTATTAAATGACAATTTTCTAAATTATATGCTGATGCATTTGTAAATTCATTACCAAATGCGATGTTCATAAAATCCATATGTGACTTTCCGACATCTATTTCACGAACATCCGTCGGCGAAATTCCAACGCCCTTTATAAATTCATATTCCGAATTATATGGATTCGTATTTAATTCAAAATCTTCAGCCCTGCCCGCGATTTTTCCGGATAAAATGATTCGCCCATTGGTCAGGCCCGCAATAACCGTCATCAAATTTCGTGTAACAGGAACACTGGCGGTTGAACCGCATACAATAACTAACGAATCATTTGTTGGTAATTTTTTTACATAATCACACCACGCGTATACGGCGGAATTTCTGAACTTTGTTTCACTATAGCGACCATTGAATATTTCATCATTAACCTGACTCAATACTGATAAAATCGCAGAATTATTTTGAAAATGTGATGCATATTCATCACCAATAACATCTTGCCAATCTATGTCTGATATTTCTTTACCACTATTTTCAAGATAATCTTGCATAGTTATTAAAGTATGCGCCACCGGAATCGCAGACGCAACATTACGTATATTTGGAATATGCGAAAGTATATCGGCCATTTTAATAACACGTTCCTGAGATGATACAACCTGTGCACTATTTGAATCTTCTATATCTTCGCCCTCTATTCCAACCCCCAATGGAACAATATGTGGTAAAATCACCGCATGTCCAACCTTATCCACAATCATTTTTTCGATGCTGCGACCAGCACGACGGCTTGGGACAAAAATTAATATTTTTGATAAATCTATGCCCGATTCGCAAATAACTTGCCACAGGCCATCCAGCATTCTTGCCGGGTTGGACACACAAAAAATATTATTATTTAATGCCAATTATTGCCCTTACTTTATCTATACCATATTTCTTTTCGGCAGATGTTTCTAAAATATCCGCAACCATCGCAGGATGTGCATCACAAACAATGTCTAACTGGTCATGTTCACGAACGCGTTTATCTTTTTTGGTATAAATGACCTGGTATGAAATTCCATTCATATCACAGAAATTCATCAAATCTAAATCAGAATCACGTGGCCCGATACGTGAATCTATTAAAATAAATAATCTTTTTAATTGACGTCGCGTTGTTATGTATTGTTGAAATCTGATCATCCATCTTTCTGCATCAACTTTGGACACGCGCGCATATCCGTATCCGGGCAAATCAATAATAGATATCCTATCATCAATATTAAACATATTTAATGTCTGGGTACGCCCCGGGGTGTTCGATGTCCGCGCAATTGGTGACCCGACAATCGCATTTATCAATGACGATTTTCCAACATTACTGCGCCCCGCAAACGCATATTCTGTAAACTGCGTTTCCGGTAAATCAGATACTTTTTCAAATGCGCCAACAAATTTTATCATTCTTTCTTATCCCGATTTAATAGCCGTTTATATGCTTCTTTTTTAGATATACCGGCGCGCGCCGCCAAATCTGCGGCCGCACCCTTGGTAGAACTGGCCGCGACATCATTAACAATTTCTGATATTTCATCATCAGACATTTTATGTTCTGGGGCGGGGGCAACAACAATTACAATTTCCCCACGCACATCATCAATATTCACCAAATCTGCCGGATATCCAATTATTGCTTGTTCATGTATTTTTGTAATTTCACGCACAATTGCGATTTGCCGCTCTGGCATAACACGTGCAATTGCCGCAATTGTATTTTTTACGCGATTCGGGCTTTCATAATAGACTATGGTGTGCCGAATTTTATTATCTTCACGCAATTTCTTTTCATCAAAGAACCCACAAAAAGTAAATCGGTCGGTTGGGAAACCACTTAACACCAGCCCCGATATAACCGCGGTTGGCCCCGGAACCATAAATACAGGAACCCCGGCATCACGTGCCGCACGCACAATTCTAAAACCCGGATCGCTGATTCCCGGCATACCGGCATCAGAAACAACCGCAACCGATGCCCCATCGCGCACCCGATCAATAATTCCACCAACAACATCACGTTCATTGTGTTCATGACACGAAACGCGTGGCGTTTTTATGTCGAAATGCGATGCAATCTTGGCAAATACGCGGGTATCTTCGGCCGCAACCAAATCAACATTCTTTAAAACATCTATGGCGCGTGGTGACATATCGGACAAATTGCCAATCGGTGTCCCCACAATATAAAGACCAGTTTGCATTTATTTATCCTTTGTAGTAAAATAATACAGAATAAAATGGATTTTTCAATGCATATTATAACAAGATTACTTTGTTTCTTAACTTTGGTGCCGCTTTTGATTGGGTGCGGGGGCGGGAATCGTTGGTCTGCGGATTACGATGATACACCCGTCGGCATGCCGGCAGAATTGCAATATGGGTCATTTAGCGCGGGTCTGTATGGCACATCTGACACACACACAATTGCGGTATTATTACCAACCAGTGGCCCCAAGGCCGCAATTGGTAAAACTATCTTGCCGGCGATAGAGGCCGCATATATGCAATTTGCGCCCACAGAATTACAAATGACATTTTATGATACCGGCGCCGACGATGTATCAAATGTGATACAAGCCGCGGTTGCATCTAATCCAGAGGTTATAATTGGACCGGTATTCGCTGAAAACACAAAAATATTACGCGAAATGAAATCGTCTTCTACCCCGGCATTATCATTTACATCTGACACATCGGCCATCGGCAACGGGGTATTTAGCATGGCTGTTATGCCATCAAATACCATAGAGGCCATTTTGCAAGAAATGAACGCAATGGGCGGCCATAAATTTATAATTCTTGCGCCAAATAACCCATCGGGGCAGGTAATGGCTGGTGCCGCAAAATCTATTAGTGATGAATATAACATAGAACCTGTTGGAATATTCTATTATAACGAACGCGACACAGAATCTATAAAAACGGCGGCGATGGACGCGGCGATGTATACGGCGCGAAATGCGGCAAACACGCGTGCCAAGGAAATATTATCTGCGATATTAAATCATGAAAATTTATCGCCAATTGAAAAATCGTCCCTGTCGCGTCAACTTGAACGGGTAAACCGCACAGACACACTTGGCACATTGCCATACGATTCGGTTTTGTTCCTTGGAAATGCGGATGATACAAAATCATTAGCATCGTTCTTGCGGTATTACGGACTTGGCGTACGTGATGCACAATTTTACGGGACACCAATGTGGGAAGAAAGCAATATTGCATCTGATATAACAATGAGTGGCGCGGTATTTGCGACATTGCCAGAAATATCACCGAATTTTGCACACCTGTATGAATCTGCAACTGGTGCCAAAGCATCTCGTATGGCGGCGATTGGTTATGATGCAACAATACTTGCAATTGGTGCCACATATTCCGCAAACGGTACCGCATCATACCTGATGATGCCGGGTGGATATCTGGGAACAACCGGATTATTTAGATTACGTC
Source organism: Alphaproteobacteria bacterium (assembly GCA_017618595.1). GTDB lineage: Bacteria > Pseudomonadota > Alphaproteobacteria > Rs-D84 > Rs-D84 > Enterousia. The sequence goes on along the minus strand of JAFZTZ010000089.1, from coordinate 7,804 downwards.
CAAACGGGCTAAACGAACGTGCATTACAAATTGAACGCCTTAATGGTGATGGGACAACAACTATTGCAAAAACATCGGTATCGGCATTTACATTGCCTGTGTATAAAACCGGAAATGTTTATATCTCGCCGGCGGGTGAAATGTCATTAAATGCACCTGGGGTTAACCCAATGGATTACATAACTATTCCAGAACGGTTCAAAAGCAAATATCGTTCCAAGACATATTATGCGAATAAATCTGCAACCAATAATTCCGCGTTGGAACCGGCAACGGTTCTGCCAAAGAACGAAGACAGTTTCACGATAACCGCAGATGGCTATAAACCAGTGCCACTAGAAAATGTTAGTCGCACCTATATAGATTCTGTAGAAGTATCTGAATAAATAACAGCAAGGGGAAGACAATGAAAAAACAAAAAAAATCTTTAACTGCATATGTAATTACTGGTGTCGTGGTGGCGGTTGTGACTTGCTTTACCACGTGGTATTTTACACGTAAACACTACAAGAACATATATGAACCAGAATATACTACAGAAATCACTTGCAAGGATGGCGCCAGTCCAGATATAAACGGCTGCTGTCCGGGTGAAGAATTCAAAGATATGGGCGAACAAGGATTTAATTGTTGCCCGTTGGATGGCGGTGACTGCTTTCCACCAATCGCGAAATAATTACTAATCTAAACTACGCAAACTGACCTTATCTTCATCTACGATAACTATCTTGTCGGATTTAATTCCGACAAGATGTGCAACTGCAAACGCATCGCGCTGTGCAAACAAATCCGGCATATAGACCGACATAACCCCACGTAAAACACACAATTGATTTGCAATTAATTTATCGTCGCATACGGCGATAATTGGAACATCTGGCCGACGCGATGCGATTTCTGTTGTTGAAATTGTATCACGCGCGAAAACAAATATTGCCCCCGCATGATTCAAAAATGCCATAGAAGACACAGAACGCGACCAATCATTTTCTGGCACGTTTTCGCTGCGCACCCAATCCGCCGGATTAGCCATCGCATCCGAATCAGAATAAGATAAAATCTTGGCCATTGTTTCGATAACATTGACCGGGTTTGAACCGATGGTTGTTTCTTCGGATGTCATGGTTGAATCAACACGCAGATATGCCGCATTTGCAACATCACTTATTTCGGCACGCGTTGGAAATTCATTTTCAACCATAGACCCTAACATTTGGGTTGCCATTATCACCGGACGATTTAAACGCCGACATTCACGAATAATATGACGCGATATTGCGGGGACCTGTTCATACGGCAATTCAACCGCCAAATCACCACGTGCAATCATAATTCCATCGGCAATCGATGCAATATCTGCGATTTTTTCAACGGCGGTTTTGCGTTCTATCTTAGCCATAATTTTAATTGGTCGCGATGTCCGTGCCGTTATGAAATCGCGAACCTCGGCAATATCTTCGCTGCGTTGCACAAAAGAAACCGCAACCCAATCAGGATCTTTTGTAATTGCATATTCCAAATCTGCCCTATCCTTGTCAGTTAACACAGATGTTTTTATTTCTGTGTCTGGCAAATTAAACCCACGACGCGACCATATTTCTGTACCACGAATAACCTTGGTCTTAATAGAATCTGGGGCAACCTCTAAAACCTGCATTTCTATTTTACCGTCATTTAGTAATATTCTGTCGCCAACCTTAACAGATTGAATTACATCTATATCTGGTAATTGAACCCGATTCGCATTACCAGGCGTATCATTTGAATCGAATGTAAATATTTGTCCGGGTTTAATATTATATTTTTCTTCGGTCGCAAAATTACCAATTCTATGCTTTGGGCCCTGCAGGTCAATCATTATTCCAACCGGCATATTTAACTCATCAGATATTTTACGAATTAAATCTATTTTATGTCCCTGGACATCCCCTGTATCATGGCTAAAATTTAATCTGCAAACATTTACACCTGATAAAATCATTTGTTTTAACACACGCGCCGTTTCACAACTGGGCCCCACAGATGCAGTAATCTTGGTGAATCTTGTCATTTTTACAATCTCTCGTGTTTTTGTTGATTTTTATGTTTTATTGTATATCATAAAAAGCAGAACTTAACAAGGGGAAAACATATTATGAAAAACGCAAATCATGGCAATTTTGATAATCAACAATTACTTAGCATAATTGAACGTATTGAAAAATTAAACGAAGATGCGGCGGCAATTGCCGATGACATCAAAGAAATTTATACAGAAGCAAAATCGGCCGGATATGATCCAAAATACATTCGTCAAATGATTCGTCTGCGCAAAATGGATCCAGATGAATTGGATGAAACCGATGAATTAACCCAAATGTACAGAAGCGCACTGGGTCTGTAATATATGAAAAAGTTTACCAAAACAATTGAAAATTTCACATGCGCCCATTGTGGCGCATCTGTAATTGGTAATGGCTATACCAATCATTGTCCAAAATGTCTGTGGTCACGACATGTTGACGATAACCCGGGCGATAGGAAATCTACATGTGGCGGTATGATGGAACCAATTTCGGCCACCCCAGATGGTGATGGATATATCATCACACATAAATGTCAAAAATGTGGAAAAACGATTCGTCAACACTCATCTGAAAATGATGATATTGACACGATTATATCAATATCATCAAATCCAGATTTTATTTTCGGTAAATAATCATTTCTTTTTTGCAGCCGCAATAAACGCATTAAACAGCGGATGCCCGTCAAACGGATTACTTTGGAATTCTGGGTGGAACTGCCCTGCGATAAAGAATGGATGTGATGGAATTTCTATCATTTCTGGCAATTTTCCATCAGGCGACATTCCCGATATTACCATACCATTCTTTTCCAACGCATCTTTGTATTCCATGTTAACTTCGTATCTATGGCGATGACGTTCAGAAATATTTGTCGCACCATAAATCTTGGCGGCCAATGTCCCCGGTTTTATAACGCATGGATACGCCCCCAGTCGCAAAGTTCCGCCCATATTTTCACTATCACAATCATGCATAATATCTATGACTGGCGTACAGGTTTTCGAAAATTCCGTAGAATTGGCATTTTCATCCCCAACAACATTACGCATAAAATCTATTACTGCAACCTGCATACCCAAACAAATGCCCATAAATGGAACTTTGTTTTCACGCGCATATGTTGCCGCGGCAATTTTCCCTTCTACCCCACGCGAACCAAATCCCCCCGGGATTAGAATTCCATCTACATCGTTGCAATCTTCGGGGGCGAATTTTTCGGCATCTATCTTTTTTATTTTTAACCGTACATTATTTTGAATACTGGCGTGGAATAATGCCTCGTTTAGTGATTTATATGCATCGGCAACATCGAAATATTTACCAACCATACCAATTGTGCAGACAGGTAAATCCGCATTTAAATGCTGCTCTATCTTCTTTATTTTAGACATATCACCGGCCGCATTTGGCAAACCGAAATGTTCCGCCATTATGTCAAAAACACCCTGAGAATCATATACCAACGGCACCTTATAAATATTATCGACATCCAAACTGGTAATAACATTTTTTGCCGGCAAATTACAGAACATCCCTATTTTCGCCTTTTCATCCGGAACCAGCATACGCGGTGACCGCACAAACAAGATATCGGCCTGGATACCATTTTCCAGCAATCTGCGCACAGACATTTGGGTTGGTTTTGTTTTTAATTCGCCACTCTGTTCTAAATATGGTGCCAATGTTAAATGCGCAAACAACACATTCCTGCGTCCAACATCGTTTGCAAATTGACGGATAGATTCCAAGAACACTTTGCCTTCGATATCCCCCACAGTTCCACCTATTTCACAAATAACAAAATCTGTATTTGTTGGTTGGGCAATGTATTCTTTGATTTTATTTGTTACATGCGGAATCATTTGAACTGTCGCCCCCAAATAGTCCCCACGACGTTCCGCATTTAAAACATCCCAATAAATGCGTCCCCCCGAAACCGAATCGTGCTTGGACAGTTTAATTCCCAAAAATCGTTCATAATACCCAAGGTCCAAATCTGTTTCAAACCCATCATTTGTAACATATACTTCACCGTGTTGCAGCGGTGACATAGTCCCCGGATCCACATTTAAATATGGGTCAAATTTACGTGCATGAACGGTATAACCCCGGGATTGAAGAAGGGCGCCCAACGATGCCGCCGAAACGCCCTTACCTAAACTGGAAACAACCCCACCTGTAACAAAAATATATTTCGACATAAGTTTTTCTCCTTATGTGTAAATATGATACAAAAATTCCTAGTTGCGAATCAACAAAATAAAATACTATAATCAACCGCATGAAAGAATTCCTTAAATCGCAGGTAAAAAATATATTCTTTTGGGTACCAATATTTATATCTTTTGGTGCCGGCCTTTACTTTTCATGCGGCCACGAACCAAGCATTTGGATAATTCTATCTTGTCTACTAATTGGAATCGCAGCGTTTTTCGGTATAAAAAGATACCCTGCCCTGTGCTTGATTGCATCTTTTCTGACCGGTTTTGGATACGCAGGCATCTATAGCCATATTAAAAATGTACCCCCATTGTTGCACGAAGTTCACGGAATCGAAATAACCGGCAAAATAACGAATCTTGATTATACCGATGAAAAATTACGCATGTATTTAACAACAGAAAATTATGGAAAAATCCGTGTATCAACAACCACAGATAATATATATAATATTGGCGATACAATATCGGGAACGGGTGGTCTGTTTGAACCAAAGCCTGCCGACATTCCGGATGGTTTTGATTTTGCACGTTGGGCATACTTTGATAACATTTCTGCAACCGGTTATATCAATGATATAAAAACTGTGTATACGGCTGAATCTGCCGTATACAATATTCGTAATCATATAAAAAATACCGCAAATTCTTTCCTTGCAGATTCACTTGTCTTGGGTTATAAAAACACCATATCAACCGAACAACGCAAAGTGTGGGCAACAAGTGGCGTGGCGCATATTTGGTCAATAAGTGGATATCATACAACACTTGTTATGGGCTGGCTGTTTGTTTTATTCTATTTTCTATTCCGTTTGTGTCCCAAATTGGTTCGTCGTATTCCAGCGCGAACACCTGCGATGATTTGTGCATGGGCTGGTCTGATTGGATATGTATTATTATCTGGTGGCGGTGTTGCAACATTACGTGCATTTTTAATGGCAACCCTTGTTATGCTGGCATTTATATTTGGGCGCAATGTTATGTCGTTACGTACTGCATGCGTTGCGTTCCTTATTCTTGTCCTAATAAACCCATATTTTGTTATGCATGCTGGATTCCAACTGTCATTCGCCGCAATCTTTGGAATTTTATGGTTGTGGACCGTAATAAACCCAAGATTACCAACCAATAAAATATTAAAATACCTTTATGCGACAATTCTAACGACATTGGTGGCCGCCGTCTTTACATGTCCATTTATTATGATACATTTCGGCACAATACAACTATATGGCATTATTGGTAATTTAATATTCCTGCCCATATTCTCGTTTATAATAATGCCCATCGTAATTATTGGCACATTGCTTGCGTTAATTGGAATTCACTATCCACTTGCCATCGCCCATCATATCTATGATTATACTTATAAAATCGCGACCAATATCGCCAATATTCCAATGTCAGAAATAAACATTGGCTCAATATCAAATACATCTGTCATTTTCATTATTCTGGGGCTAACATGCATTTTATTTATCGCAAATTATGACAAATTTAAAATCGCAATTTTGCGCCATCTTAATCTAATATGTGGTGGTTTATTCATATTTATTGGAATAACTATCGCCATATTAACCCCACGCCCAATATTTTATATCAGCAATAACCATAAACTGATTGGCGCAGTCATAGACGGCAAATTACAGTTTAATAAATCACGCGACAGCAGTAATTATTTCGCATTTGATACATGGAAACAATCAAACGCCGAAACCACGGGCACACCAAATCATCGCCTTGACAAAGAATCTGGGGTATACAAAGTTTCTTTTCCAAAATTTTCCGTTGCATATATTCAAAACTTTGTCCCGCTTAGCAATAATATAACCTCGCTCTGTGATGATCGGGAAACTAAATATATTGTGTCATATTTCGACATAAAAACCGAATCGAAATGCGCCGATAAAATCATCTATGGCGGTGGCGTAATTTATGAATCTGGAAAATTTGTTCCAATATCAACTAATCGTCTGTGGCATAATCAGCACGAATAAAATATAATCCCGATGCGGGTGCGGTTGCGCCGGCGGCGCTGCGATCACACGCCGATAAAACTGCGTCTATATCGTATTCCGCCCCAAGACCTATTTCAACCAATGTTCCAACCATATTGCGAACCTGGTGATGCAAGAATGAACGCGCAGAAAATTCAAATATCACATTATCACCATCTTGTTCTATACGGCACGAATCCAGGGTTTTTATTGGGCTTTTTGCCTGGCATTGACTTGCCCGGAACGATGTAAAATCATGTTTGCCAATTAACTGCTGGCCGGCGATTTGCATTTTTTCTATATCCAGTTTCCGTGGCACCCACCAAACACGATTTTTGTTTAACACCGGTTTTGCCGAACGGTTTAAAACAACATATTTATAATGCCGTGCAACACATGAAAAACGCGCATTAAAATCATCATACACAACAGTACAATCTAATACCGATACGGGTGCATTATTAAGATAGAAATTCACCGCCCTCATAACAGTATTTGCGTCTGTATTACCATCCAAATCGAAATGCGCGACCATACCGACCGCATGCACACCGGCGTCTGTTCGACCAGCCCCAACAATATCTGGGCGCGCACCACAAAACTTTTCAATGGCATCTTTCAACAATGACTGTACGGACGGCCCCTGGGCGTTTTCCTGCCACCCAATAAGGTCTGTTCCATCATATTCCAAAATAACTTTATATCGCGTCATTATTCGCCCAATTTTATTTCTGCACCGCGCAGGCCATTTACAAAACTTTTCCAATCCATTGGCTTTTTACCCGCGGGTTGAATAATTTCTATTTCTAAATTATCACCGTTCATTTTCGTTTTTAAAATTTTAACATCTATTCCATTTACCTTGGTCCGTCCACCACCAAGTGCGCGAACCAAATTATGAATTTGAATTGGTGATTTTTTCCAATTTATTATTTCATCGTATACGGTGGTTTTAGCCGTATAGACGATTTTTCCACTTTGTTTTTGTGGAATATATTTATCTGGATTTTCCATATATTCTAAAATCATATTTGTTCCAATTTTGGATACTTTTTCTTCAACCGTTTCATTTGTATCATTTATATCTATATCAAATTTTTGGCACATTAAAATGTCACCAGCATCCAATTCTTCACCCATCTTTATAAGACATACACCACTTTCCGTATCCCCGTTCATAATTGCGGTTTTTATTGGTGCCGCCCCCCGATACATTGGCAGCAAACTTGGGTGCAAATTTATACATGGCGCAGAATTTAAAACATTGTTATGCAATATTGCACCATATGCCGCCACAAACACCATATCTGGTTTAAAATTATATTCACTTGGTTTGTGGTATACTGGAATATTTTTTGATTCCGCCCAAATATGAACCGGCGATTTTGTAATAATATGTTTTCGTCCAACGGGCTTTGGGCCCCGTGTAAATACGGCAATGACATCATGATGCATTGCAATTGCATCAAAAATTGGCACTACAAAATCTGGTGTTCCCATTAAAACAACTTTCATTTAT
>JAFZTZ010000012.1 GCA_017618595.1 Alphaproteobacteria bacterium | reverse complement strand
ATGGAACAAATCCATATCTTTCCCCAGTTTACGATTATCGCGCGCCGCGGCTTCTTCTTGCATTTTCAAGAATTCATCCAACGCTTCTTTGCTTTCAAATGCATCAACATAGATACGTTGCAACATTTTATTCTTGGCATCGCCTTTCCAGTATGCACCGGCAACATTACGAATCTTGAACCCATCTCGTGGCAAATCTTTGGAACTTTCCACATGCGGCCCACGACACAAATCGGTAAAGTCGCGGAAAGTATAAACAGATAACTTTTCGCCCGCCGCATCATATTCGTTCAGCCATTCCATTTTATATGGTTGATCTGCGAATATTTCTTTGGCTTCGTTCAGTTCAACAATTCTTTGTTCAAACCGGCCATTTGATTTGATTAAATCGCGCATTTCCTTTTCGATTTTTTCAAAATCTTCTTCGGAAAAACGATATTCAGTATCAAAGTCATAATAGAAACCATTTTCTATTGCCGGGCCACCCGCGAATTTAACATCCGGGTGCAGTTTTTTTACCGCCGCCGCCATCACATGCGCCAGCGAATGCCGAATCATTTCGATTGGATATGACATAATAAGTCCTCTTACTTTTTTTGTTTTGTTATTTTTTAACTGTTTGATTATATTAACGCGTTCAAAAAAACGCAAATAGAAATTACCGCACCCCAAACGGGGTTGTAGTTGTGAATGTTGTAAAGATAAACATAAACTGTTTCATGCCCATCATTATATTACGGTAAATTTAAAATGTCAACCATTTGCTACACATCAAGTATCGCGCCGTATAGAACCGCAAAAAAGAAACAAACCGTTCCCGCGATTACAAACAAATGCCATATCGCATGCGAGAATTTTAATTTCCGCCACAGATAGAAAATTACCCCGATACTATACGACAGGCCACCCGCCAAAATAAACCACAAACCGCGCACCGGAATATGTTTTATCATCGCCGGTAATATAAACAGCAATGTCCATCCCATAACAAGATAAAGCGCAACAACCCATTTCGGTTGCTGGTGCGGATTACGAAACTTTACAATTGCACCCCAAATCACAATGGCCCAGAGCATTCCAAACACCGTCCAACCCAACGCCCCGCGCAAATTAACCAATAAAAATGGCGTGTATGTGCCGGCAATCAACGCATAGATGGCGATACTGTCCCATACTTCAAAGAAACATTCGCTTTTTTTACCGATGGTGGCATGACACATTGTTGAACCAAAATAAAGCGTGAACATTGTTACACCAAAAATAGCACACGATACAATTGACCACGCATTTCCATAAAGTGCGGCAAACACAACCAATAACGACAGCCCCGCCAGAGCGAGCCCAATGCCAATACCATGTGTCAGGATATTTAGAACCTCTTCCCCGCGCGTATTTTTGCGTTCCCAACGGAACAAACCCGTCGCGCGCAGGCACCGTAATAAACCCGATGCATGTTTATCTTGGCGAACCTGTTTTAATTGCCGTCTAACTGTTTTACGTGTCTTTGTCATCTGTTCCCCCCCATTTCAAAATCACAAAGTTTTATTGGTTCTATTTTTAAATTTGAAAAATCGGCGCGCATATTTTTTATACGCGTAATATATTCTGGTTTTCCCATCATATCTTCTAAAACAAGCCGTTGATGTTCATAATGTCCGCTGCCAAAAATCGCAAAAACCGTATCATATTTATTTAATGCCGCGGCAATATTTTGTACCATAAATCTATCGCGACCATATAAATCAAGGTATGCGGACATTTGTTGATATAAATTACCTTTGGAATCTGGACCACCTGCACTAAATACTTTATCCAAATCTTCTTCTGTGATTTGATTATCTGGGAATCCCGCGTTTATACAATCAACCATTTGGTCATCCGCCAAATCTGCAAACACAATTGGAATATTCCGCTGTGCCGCGATTGCCGCCGCATACGCAAGTGTATTATCTTGCAAACCATGCCAACCAAACCGTCTTTCAAATCCGGTATTTCGCATTTCCGTCAGTAACACATCAGGTTTTATACCAAAATCATCGGTAAAACACATATCAACCATATTAAAAGATATGTTATAACAATGCATATCACACATATATACTAATGTTTTATTATCACGTCTAAATATCGCAATACACGGTTTGGCACCCGCCAAAGTTCTTAATTTTTCGGCATCACGCCATTCACGTAATAAATCAAAATTCGCCTTAAATTGCATTTTTTACCCTGTTGATAACTCTTGTTTCACCCATTACCTGCATAATGGAATAAAGGTCCGGTGTATTTGTGCGCCCCGACAATGCGACACGCAAATTCATCGCGACGTCGCCATTTTTCACACCGAATTTTTCTGCGATTGCGACAATTTTATTCCACCATGTATCTTTGTCATCTGCGATATTAAAGTTTGACAAGAACGCATTTAACACATCTTTGTTATACGCATATTCCGTATTCGGAACAAATAATTCATCCCAGAAAAATTCTTCGATTTCCAATGTCTGTTTCCACGTAATGAAATCTTTACGCACGCGTTTCGGATTATCACGTTCAATGGCCAAAACCGCAGTTAAATAATCACTATCTGCAACCTGCATCTTTTGTTTTTCGTCACCATACTCATTTGCCCAATCGGTCACAGATTTCACCAAATCTGGGACAGACATCGCGCCAATATATTCTTTGGCCCACCATTCCAATTTCTTCATATCGAACAAACCACCCGACATTGGAATCTTCTTTGGACGCAATTCATAATCCCAAAATGTTTTTACCGCACCTTTTAATTTTGCCTCTTCATAACCTGGGGCCAAAATATTGCCAAGGTATTCAACCAACGCATCCGTCGGCCAACCATCTTGTAAGAAAAATGCAACATTATTTTCCGGGTCTTTACGTTTTGACAATTTTCTTTGCGTTCCTGTTTCTTCATCTATTTTATCAAGTGTTGCCGTATGAATATATTTTGGTAATTGCCATTCCATCATACGAAACATTTGAATATGCAATGCAACCGTCCCAAAATATTCTTCACCACGAACAACATGCGTCACACGCATAAAATGATCATCACACAAATGTGCAAAATGATATGTCGGCAACCGATCCGTAGATTTAATTAAAACAATATCTTCATTATTTTCCGGCACCGATATAGAACCACGAACCGTATCTTTAAATATAATTCGCTTTGTCGGGTCACCAGTTGAGTACAAACGAATGGTTGGAGTTTCGCCATTATCCAGGTGTTTAATAATATCTTCCGCACTTATATCACGGTCACGCGCAAATTCCCCGTAAATGCCCGTGGCAAAACCCGCAGATTTTTGGTTTTCGCGAATCTCGTCCATTTCTTCTTGTGTTAAAAAGCATGGATACGCGCGCCCCCTGCGCAGCAATTCCGCCGCAACCGAATGATAAATGTCTTTGCGTTGCGACTGATAATACGGACCATATTTTTCATCGTTATTATTTTTGATACCAAATTTATTTAAAGAACTGATTATTAAATCAACCGCTTCTTTGACCTCACGTTTTGTATCTGTATCTTCTATACGCAGCAAAAATATTCCACCAGATTGCTGGGCCAACTTATAATCTATCAGCGAACTATACAGCCCACCCAAATGCATATAGCCTGTCGGACTTGGGGCGAATCGTGTCACCATCGCATCTTCTGGCAATTCGCGTGGCGGAAATTTTTCTTCTAATTCGGCAAGTGTATATTTCGGCGCCGCGCCCAATACGCGTGCAATTAAATCTTCACTTAATCCTGGTCTCATAATCAAATCCTTGTGTTTTCAATATTCGCATTTTATACTAATATTATGGAAAAACAAGAAATAAGAACATTTGGTCGCCGTCATGGCAAAAAACTATCCGCCCGCAAAGAACGGCTGGTTGAAACGGTACTGCCCAAAATCGCACCAACCACCGATGAAAAAAATGGCATTCTGGAAATTGGTTTTGGTGCCGGCGAGCATATGCGCGATTTAGCATTGGAATCCCCCGATCAAATAATTATCGGTGCTGAACCATTTATGAATGGGGTTGCCGCCCTGCTCTCTGCGATTTGTGATGGAAATGATGCAATTTCACCAGAATATAAAAATTTGCGTATTTGGCCGGACGATGTGCGCCTGTTATTTGATAAAATAAAATTTCAATTCTCACAAATTTGGGTATTGCACCCAGACCCCTGGCCCAAGGCACGCCATGAAAAGCGCCGGTTATTGAACGCGGAATTTTTAACTTTGTTGGGCAAAAACCTATGCAACGGCGGCAAAATTATCATCGGGACAGACCATTGGGAATACTATGATTGGATTCTGGACCAGGTAAAAAATACAAATCTTAAAATTTGTGATTCTGCGCATGGTATAATTAAAACCCGTTACCAACAGAAAAATATGGCGAATACAACCGAACCCAAATATATTATTCTTGGGATGGAATAACAAACACGCGAAAATCAGGCATCATTTTTGGCTGCATCTTCTGCACAAGGCGCAGAACATGACTGACCCGCATCATATTTTTGCCAAACATAATATGTAAAGCAAAATCTAAATCCCATTTTTCCAACATTGCATACACGCGCCCCAAGAAGTCTGATTTTGGATTAAACGAATCGCCATCCGCCAGTATCAAAATAGAATTTGGACGTATTTTTTTTAGCGTTTCAAAAACACCCGCCCAATCATTGCTTGGGACTTCGTCAATATTTATCGCAATAGAGAAATAACGTTCAAAGAATAAATCGTCACGCATTTTTTGCATCATTTCTACAAAAACGGGAATATCGGCATAGTGAACAAACACCTGGACCCCTGATGCACCATGTCTGAATGCGTCGGTTACATTGGTCGCCAACCCAGACATAGCGTCATCTTGGGAAACATCATTTGCAAATCCAAGACGAACCAACATCCCAACAGAATCATTTTCAAGCCACGGCCAAACTGTTCCAACCGTACCAGCCGGCAATGACAGATACTGCATATGCTTTTCAACAACCATTTCTGATATTATGGCAAGTTCCGCCACTTCGGTTCCATTTGGGACCCATGCACACGAAATATCATCTATGGGATCAAAAATTTCATCCGTTTTTATCATAACACTTTTTACTTTATCACAAATATGATATAATTTAAACGAAATGAGAAAAAATTTTGATAAAATCTTACTTGGATTACTGTGGCTAATGACGATGGCCTTGGCTACAACGTTGTGGATGAACGTACGGTACGGATTTGATATATTTTCCGCGGCACATTGGGAATATATTTCTACACTCCAGGCAAACCGTACAAGTATCAAACTGGATTTTTATTTATCATTGATACTGGCGTTGTGTATCGCATTGGTCGGTCTGTATTTCATTGTCCGCCCCCGTTTCCGTAAAATTGCATTACCAGCAACAACGGTTGCGCAAGCAGCATTGGCCCCGATCGAGCAAAAACCATATATTCCCGAACCGACGCAGCCACATAATGAAGTTGAAGCGCACTCTAATGTACCCGCCGGCCCTACAAGCAACCAACGGCCGCGTTCCCCATCGGCAATGATGGCTGGGGTGACGCGGAAACAAAATCCGCAAACATTCACACCACCAACACAACGTATGAATACCCCGGCACCGACTGTGGCAATAGCCACACCGAAAAATCCACTAGGAAGCGATATTAACACTATATTTGAATCTGCTGGTTTTGTGATGAAACCATGCAAACGAATCGGGAAACTGGGCGCACCAATTGTTGCATTGGGGTATGATCAAACACTATGGATCGGGACATCAGACGCATCAGGCGAAGATATGGTCGATGCATTTCAAACATTAACAAATATATTTGAAGATACCCTTGGGGACAGCGCAAACGACATAACTTTGCGCGGGTGCATTATTTCCCCAACGTCAACCATAGAACATGATTTAATATCAACATTTGATAATATTGATGCGTTCAAACAATTTATGAGCGGGCATCAAAATATCAAACCCGACGGGTTTGATAGTGAATTGTTTGATGCGATATCTACCTATATTGGCACGGTTACAAATTACATAGGCAAAGAATAATGCAATGGAACGAGGCAACCGCCACAAAACGTCTTGAATCATTAAAGATGGCTGATTTACCGGTTATGCCGATAAATCCACGGACGGTTTCGGTGTCGCCTGATTGGTTCCAAAAATATAAAGAATTATGCCGCACATTTGTGCGTTCACTATCTGATAGTGTTCAAGAACTTGCACTAATGAACCTTAGCCGCGAAGAATTTATGGGGTTGCTAACTGGGCGTGAAATTCCCGACAATTTGTCTATCCGTTTTCGTGTTCCGCTGATATGGGGCGGTGAATTAAGTATAAATAATTTATTTATGTGCTATACATTCCCATTATCACAAAACCTTGATAGATTCATTATCGAACAATCGGGGAACGACACAGTTTGGCTGCCAAATCCAAAACGAAAGATATACCTGCCGATACATTCGACACTTGCGGGCAACGGTGGAAATGCGGTCGCCGATAGATTAAGTCAAATGTCTGCCAATATTTCGGCCAAAGGTCGACAGTAATTAAAGAGAACCAACATGACGGAACAAGAATTTTTTATGAAAGCACGTGAACGCAATGTTATATTTGCGCCGGCCGCGACTGTTGGTCAAATAAATCTAACCAATATAAACCTGCAAAAAATTCGCGCAGCGATGTTGCCGGCATATATGATAAATATTTATCAAAAGTGCAGCGGCATGCGCCTGGGGGCCGGATACATATTCGGACCGAATGAATTTAATCGGTCACCGAAATACCCCACACCAAATATCTTTCAAATAAATTCTGATTTGACCAATATTGCAAACATACGTGGCAAAACAATATTTGGTCGCAATGATTTATTTTGGTTTGCGTTTGATTCATTTGGAACATGTTATTTACTGGATAACTTAAATCTTGGCACATTGCGCAAATATGACGATCCATATCGCGCGATTCTCGATTGTTTATTGGGGGGACGTGTATAAAAAATGAAAAAAATTTCTGTATCTTTGTCTGGGCACCAAACCAGTATTTCATTAGAGCAAGAATTTGTAACCGCATTACATGATATTGCAAATGCACGCAAAACATCCATTGCAAAAATCATCGGTGAAATTGACGCACACCGTGATATGAACGGCAATTTATCATCTGCAATTCGTGTGTGGATTCTTAACTATTTTCGCAATTAAATATTTAATCACGATTTCGTGACATATCTGCAACCCACAAACAACACAGACACGAGAATATTAACATAATGACCAACCACATATCACGGCCCAGCGCGCGATATAGGGTTTTATGCGCACCGCATACCGAACCATCCGCATGTCCCGAACTTGCGATTGGAATATCGGCAATAATATTACCGTTTGGTGCAATAAATGCGCTTATTCCCGAATAATTTGAACGCACAATTGGCAACCCAGATTCTATGGCATAACGACGCACCATATCAAGATGTTGATAGGTTCCCGGGGTTTGTCCGAACCAATTATCGTTGGTTATATTTATAATTGCATCTGGTGTTTTACCCCTGGCGATCAATGAATCAGAAAATATTATTTCATAACAAACCGCCGGTGCAAAAACGAATTTTTTACCATTTACATCTAATTTAATAATTTCTGGGCCATCACCTGCGGTTAATTGTCCGGGTGTTGGAATAAGATTTCCAATTGGACGATATTCACCGAATGGCACAAGATGTGATTTGTTGTATACATTGGAAACTGTGCCTTCGGCGTCTGACACAACCAATGAATTATATAAATGTCCATCCCGATAATAATTTGAACCTATGATTATTGGTTTGGATAACATTCTGGCAACCGACATTATATCCCCGGGCGTCATAACAAATGGATACGCGGTTTCTGGGAACACGGCTAAGTCATATTCACCTTCGGCGGATGCAATTGCCATCATCACCCCAAGGTTATAATGCGCATTTTGTAATGCCGCACTACGTGAATGTGTCGCCTTTTGTGTTGCATTTTGTCCGGGTTGTACAATGCGAATTAGTGGCGTCGATTCCGCACAATTTTGCACGCTTTTGTTTATATTTTTTACGCCATAAATTATACCGACTGCACCAAGACCAACAAATAGCAATATAACAAACCAATTTAATGATTTGCGACGATCGATTACAATTTCACACAATGATGCGATTAAGCCAACAATAACAAATGTTAATCCTAATGCGCCGTATAAAGACATAGAATTTGCAACGAACATATTTTCAATGGTTATATTTGAAATTGGATTCCACGGAAATCCTGTTAACAACCATTCACGGAACCATAATACGACCATCCAAACCGTTGCAAATAAAAATGGTCTGCACACCGGATTTGCCCGCATAGACGATATCGCCAAAAATGGCCATCCAAAAATTAATCCACCAACAATTCCTATGCCTATGATTCCAGGGACCGTCCAAATTGCCAATTGCTCTGTCAATTCTGGCACGACATAAATACTATGCAGCACCCACCAAAACATTGCAATTGCATAGGCCGCGCCAAACGGAAATATGCGAAAAAATTTACCAATTCGTGAATGTCCCGGCAAATATTTTATACTTAATAAATAGGCACCACCAATACCGATAACCGTCCACCACCACATATAAAACGGCGCGAAACCAAGTGATGCAATTGCACCAAAAATTATATATAACAATGTCCGTCCCAAACCGCCACCAAAGAACTTTTTTAACCAACCAATTGTCTTACCGCCCGGACAGCATTCTGCATTAGTACAGACAAATTCATTGTCGTTATATGGATTTTTATAGCCCAATTTCGTTAATATATAAACCTCTTTATTTTCCATTTTTACCGCATCTTTATCATCTATATGATCATAACCCAACAGGTGCAATATACCATGCACAACCATATGTGCGGTGTGTTCCGCAACACTTATATTCGCCGCGGCTGCTTCTTTTTTAACTGTATCAATCGAAATAAATATATCACCCAACAACAAATCATCATCCAATTCAAACGATAACACATTCGTCGGTTTATCTATATTACGGTACTTTTTGTTTATCTTGCGTATTTCCTTGTCGTCAACCAGAGTAATCGATACTTCGGCATTTTTATATTTAGCCCCCACCGCCGCATTTGCAATTTTATCAAAATTAATATTATACTGCTTCCAACGTTTATCTTCGGTGTTTACATATACGCGCATGACCGTAATCTCCCATTGCTGTAATCGGCAAATTTATCATTTGCCAACCAAATATTTATTTAATAAGATTATTATATCACAAATAGAGCAAATAATAAAATGTCTGATACACGACCTTTGGCAGATATTATGCGTCCAAACACAATTGATGATGTTGTGGGTCAACGCGCATTACTTGGCGAAAACGGTATAATTCGTCGCATGGTTGATAATCATAAATTATCAAACTTGCTGCTGTGGGGGCCACCGGGATGTGGTAAAACCACAATTGCGCGTGCATTGGCAAATTCGGTAGATATGGACTTTGTTCCGATGTCTGCGGTATTTTCGGGAACCGCCGATATTAAAAAGACGATGGAGGCCGCCCGTACAAATGCCCTTATTGGCCGTGGGACGTTATTGTTCATTGACGAAATTCACAGATTCAATAAAACTCAACAGGACACTTTGTTGCCCTATTTGGAAGACGGCACAGTTGTATTTATTGGTGCAACGACCGAAAACCCAAGTTTCAATTTAAATAACGCGTTATTGTCCCGTTGTCATATTGGTGTTTTGGAACCATTGGATACTGATGATTTACTAACACTTATTAACCGCGCAGAAAAACATCTTGGGGCGAAATTACCATTAAATGCGGATGCAAAAAAACACCTTGCCGAAATATCGGATGGTGATGC
Organism: Alphaproteobacteria bacterium; assembly: GCA_017618595.1. Classification (GTDB taxonomy): domain Bacteria; phylum Pseudomonadota; class Alphaproteobacteria; order Rs-D84; family Rs-D84; genus Enterousia. The sequence goes on along the minus strand of JAFZTZ010000012.1, from coordinate 4,297 downwards.
ACGATTTTTGTTGAATACGGTGGAATATCTGGTATCAGCAAAATTTAAAAAGAATTTATCCCCTGACGAATTAGACAATGTTATTCAAAAACGCGCACCGCTGTCTGATAAATCTGGTGACGAACATTATAATATGATTTCCGCGGTTCACAAATCGTTGCGGGCCAGCGATACCGATGCCGCACTTTATTGGGTTGCGCGTATGATGACGGCGGGCCAAGACCCAATGTATATTTTCCGGCGTTTAACCCGATTTGCAATGGAAGATATCGGTCTGGCTGATCCAAATGCAATGCAATTGGCACTTGCCGCATGGCAAATTTATGAAAGAATGGGCAGCCCCGAAGGCGACATCGCCATGACTGAACTTGTCATATACCTTGGCACCGCACCAAAAAGTATTTCTGCATACAAGGCACAGTCGGCATCGTATGCGGTGGCAAAACGGACATCTAATTTGATGCCACCCAAGAATATTTTAAATGCCCCAACAAAAATGATGAAAAATCTTGGGTATGGCAAAGATTACATATATGACCCCGAAACAGAATCTGGATGCAGCGGCCAAAACTGTTTTCCTGAAAGTATGGACCGCCAAAGTTTTTACCACCCAATCGAACGTGGTTTTGAACGTGAAATTAAAAAGCGTTTGGAATATTGGGATGCAATGCGCCGCCGCGCAAAGCAAGACGATTAAAACAAGATATTTACCGACACACCAGCGGAAACTTCTTTTTCTTCAAATGCGTATTCAATTCGTCCCACATATTGCGTACGCCCATATTCACGCACCAATTTTGCGCCGATATATTCTTCGTTATATTCCGAATTTGTTGCCTTGCGCAATGCCAAATTGGCACCAAAACGCCATGCGTCTGTTACACGGAAATACACCTCTGGAATAAAATCTATGAACGCCATACCATATGGAACATCATCGAAAATCCAACTTGATTTTACAGTACCGGCAAATGTTACCCCATCATATTGGCGGCCAAATCGCAACCCGACATAATATGTTGAATCTGCAAATTCTGGACGGCGCACCTGGCGTGAACCACCAAATTTTAATCCCGCCAACAAATCGTATATTACATGGTTGCTGTTTTCATTTGCGGTTCCAATACGATAAATTGCACCAACATCTGTACTTGAAAAACCATTTTCATCATGTGCAAAGTCCAATTGATAATGCACCTTGGCACCAAATACGAATCTATCCGCCAAACCATATGAAAAAGATTGCCCAATGCGCAAACCTGTTTCAAAATAATCAAGACCAGTTTGCGATAAAAAACCGCTGCGCGATTGCAAAAACAATGGATCCGATGTGTCACGGGACAGTTCCACCGCACCCGCCGAACCAATTGTCAACAAACCGATCATAAAACAAAAAATCTTACGCATTTACAACCCCATAAAAACAAAAAGCCGGCGACGAATAAAATGTCGCCGGCAACATTTATATTAGAAATAGAATATCAGCTGACCACCAATAGACATTTCTTTGTATTTATCCAATTTGGCGGTACCACCATATCCCCAAATACCTGATTCGGTCTGATAGTAATCCAGGCTTTTACCATCAGCACTATCAAAGAACGATGTTTTCACATACAAATCTAATGCGAACCAATCATTTGGTTGGAATCCAACCATTGCTTTGATAGATGACTGGTTATGCCAATCATAATTTCCGACTAATGCCTCTATATTCAATGTCCAATCTTCAGACAGCACACTAAATACACCGGCACCTGCTTCAAAGAAGAATGTCCGTGCGGCATCATCGTCATATGACAAGAACATGGCTTCTTCATAACCACCCGCCGTTGTTCCTTTGATTCCATTGCCATACATTTCATCGTCAAAATTCATCAACCAACCACGAACCAAACCATAAATAGTTGATTTAGAAACTTTGTAACCAAATTTCAAATCTGCGACAAATTCATTGGCGATGTCTTGTTGTCTTTCATAATACCCCGACAATGTTGCAATCCATTTTTCGTTGTCTGCAAAACGCCATTGCAAACCGGCACCATAAATATTGAAGCCGCTATCGTCCATTTTGTCATCTGGGGCCGTGGACCAATCAAATTTATATTTAGTTGAATCATAACGTCCCATCAGCAACACACCAAAACGATCAGTAATTCCAAAACTGAAATCTTCTTTGATTGCAAGTTGATCCATTGTCCATTTTGCTTTTGTATCATCCATTGTGACACCGGCCGCAGGGGTAATTTCAAAACTATATGACGCCTGGTTGGACGACAAATCTGTTATAGAACCAAATTTCCCTTCGGTTGGTTGAAAGAACGGATGCGCCAAATAATATTTCCGTTTCACAGTTTTACGAACAGATTTATTCTTGGTTGTCGTTGCGGTCCGTGTTGTAGTTGCACCTTGGTATCCGCTACTGTACATCTGGCTTCTGTTTACCGGCTGTTGCCCATAATAATACTGGCCATTTGATGTACCATACGTACCATAGCCACCAGAATTTGTATATGACCGTGTCGTCGTAGAACGTGTCGTTTGATATTGCGTATAATTCGAGTTATTTTGATTACGCGCGGCATACGACACCCCAGAATAATTTGCGCCAAATGCCGGTGCACCCGCAGCCAACATCGCCGCAAAACCCAATGCAGGTAAACTTAACTTCATTTAATTTTCTCCTTTCTAATAATTAGATTATATCACAAAAACAGCAAATAACAAAATTAAAAACCGTCAATTTATAAAATTTGACGTTTGCCTTTGGCATCGGCGGCACTAACTATACCTTCCTGTTCCATACGTTCCATAAACCCGGCGGCTTTGTTATAACCAACCCCTAAACGCCGTTGAATATATGAAATTGTCGGCTTTTTATCCCGCAGGACATATTCTTTGGCCATCGCATATAAATCACCACCCTCACCCGATGATGCCCCACCTGTAATTGCACCTGATCCAGCCGCATCATCCACATTATCAACAACACCTTCGACATATTCCGGTTCACCCTGGGCACGCAAGAAATCACCAATGCGCTGTAATTCTGGGTTATCTATGAATGCGGCATGGATACGCACCGGCAACCGTCCAGATTCACTGAATAACATATCCCCCTTATCCAACAGATTTTCTGCACCTTTTTCACCAAGTGATGTAATTGAATCTTGGATACTGCGCGCCTGGAACGAAATACGGGTTGGGAAGTTTGCCTTAATCGCACCGGTAATAATTGTCGCATCGGGACGCTGGGTCGCCATAACAAGATGGATACCGGCGGCACGTGCCTTTTGCGCAATACGTTGCAGACACACATCTACTTCTTTACGCGCGACATTCATCAGGTCGGCGACCTCATCAACAATAATGACGATGTATGGCATATCCGACAAATCAACTTCTTGGGTTTCATATAACAATTCACCGGTTTCTTCGTCTGTTCCGACCGCAACCTGATGCGTGACGGTTTCGCCCGCGGTGCGCTTTGCCGAAACAATTTCATTATATTGTTGTATATTCTGGGCATTAAACATTTGTAATTGTTTATATCGATCGTCCATTTCACGCACCGCCCATTTCAACGCATTAACCGCCGCCACAGGATCATTTTTAACAATTGGTGTAATCAAATGTGGAATATCATCCCAGAACCCAAAATCAACACCCTTGGGGTCAACGATCATTAACCTACATTTATCCGGGGTAAAGTGATATACAATAGATGTTATAATAGATTGAACGAATACCGATTTACCGGTTCCGGTACGACCCGCAATTAACATATGTGGCATCTTTGCCAAATCAAAATACATTGGGCCACCGGCAATATTAACCCCCAACGCAAGTGGTATTTTATACTTTGAATTTACAAACAAATCATCTTCTATTAATTCGCGGAACCGAACCGTTTGACGATCAAAGTTAACCATTTCAACGCCAATCAAATCGGTTCGTGGAATATGCGCGATACGGATTTTTTCCGTTGCCATCGCACGCGTCATATCATTGACGGTTTTGTTAACATCATTCATCTTGGTTCCACTTTCCGGTTTAAACTCATATAGTGTAACAATTGGTCCGGGTCGAATACCTGTAACCTTGCCATTAACATTATATTCGGCGAAATGCACCTCTAACAATGACGCCTGACGTTTTAACTCTGGGGTAACCGCGTTCTTGCGGAAATTAGAACTTTCCAAAAATTCTGGATCTGGCAATTCATATTCTGCCGCATCACCACTAGATGTCTTGGCGGCAACTTTGCGACGCGATTTCTTGCGTGGTTTAACCTCTT
>JAFZTZ010000088.1 GCA_017618595.1 Alphaproteobacteria bacterium | reverse complement strand
ATGGGTGCATAGCTCAGTTGGTAGAGCAACTGACTCTTAATCAGTGGGTCTGGGGTTCGAGTCCCCATGCGCCCACCAAAAATTAAAACCGACCATAATGTCGGTTTTTATTTTTGCATTATTGTTTGTGCTCTTCTTCCCATATAGATTTTAAAGATGTTATCAGTAATCTGCCCGCGGGATATTTTTTTATTTCATTTGTTTTTTTGTCATATGCGGTTATCAAAGCCTTCTGCGCAAAGTTGCGGTTTTGTTTCCAATAACAAATCATACGAATATCTGCGAATTTTTCATTTAATTCTTCCTCGGACAAATTCTTATCCAATTTTTCATCGGACAATTCACTATATAATTGTTCAAACGAAATGTTTTTATTACAGTATTCAAACGTTGTATCGCCAATCCATCCATTCAATGTCGGGGTTCCATTTAACATAATAAGTTTTTTGCTGCCGTCTATGACCCCGGGGATAATAGTATTTTTTACAAAATCCAATGCCACCTGAACAGATGGCAGCGTAGATATTATTTCCGCATCTTTGCTTCCCGAATCCCACGATTCAGAATGATACGGACAAAGTTCCAAATCAAAAACATTTTTTGCAATGAATTCTGCCGCTTCATAATCGGTTATATCATAGTCATGTTTCAATACATCTATTACACCTTGCAGTCTTTGATTTCGCCACCAATGACCCCCACCTGTTGCAATTAACTTTGGATCCAAATAATAAAACGGGTAATCTTTATTCTGTTGGTATCTGTTTTTTATAATTTTATCTTCCAACAATGGTCCCAAAACAGGATGATAAAAATTATTTGTGTATTCTGCGAGATAGTTCCCCGCATGCGGATTTATTGATACTATATAAATTTTTGCGTTTTCAATATCCCCATCAAATGGTTCCGCCAACAACTCAGCATGCAATTTATAGGCATCTCTTTCTCCTTTTAGAGTCTTGTCATTGCATACTTGTTTCCATCTATTCGCAGAGATTAACAAATTATGTCGGTTCAGAATTTCATAATCTTCTTTGACTATTTCAGTATTAGGTTGTTTTTCCATACTTTGCCAAAATTTAAGCAATTTATTCATTTCATATCCCATTAAATAATTTACAAATTTAATAAATTATCTTGAACCCCTTAGACACTGACCAACTAATTCTTTAATATGTTCCCTTTCTCTGTCACTAAGTTTTTGCCAAGGATCAAAATTGATTTCTCTAAGTACTTCATCTACTATCGCATCCCTTTCATCCCAATTTTTAAGAGCGTCGTATTTTTTATCAAACTTCATCTTGGCAACCAGTTTTTCAATCGCCTTGATAATAATTTCATACTTTTGAATTGTGTCCTCTTTACTTGCTGGGGTATAGTCAAGTTTTTTGGCTATCTCTTTGGTACCCATAAAGAAATCTTGAATATGCGCACTCTCTTTAAAATACTCTTTACGCAAACGTGATGCTTTACGTTTTAAATGCTTGGCATACAATTTGACTATTCCAGATATTGCCGCACGCACCCCATAAACCAAACATACTGGCAGGGTTGCGATTCCTACCACTAACATACCCCATTGCAGTATGCCCCACGGTCCCCCTATTAGCATCGCAAATATTGCAAATATCAATACAAAAAACGCAATATAAGTACTGAAATTAAACACATTATGTTCAATATCTGATGGGTGGCTTGTTTCACAATATGGGTTATACTCTCTGCTCTCAAAAATCTCGGGAATTTTGAACATTATACTATTCGCCCACCCAATCAAATACTCGGCATCAAATTCCAAGCTGCTCGCTTTTTTTAAATTTCCTTTCATCTTTTTCACCTTTATTTTTTCAAATAATTTATTGGGTTATATGCCTTGGTTCCCTTGCGAATTTCAAAATGTAATTGTGGTTTTGCAATACGACCACTTTTGCCAACCGTACCTATCTTTTGACCAACAGACACACGTGCACCACGCCGTACCGTCATAGAATTCATATGCCCATAAACCGTCATCCAGCCATCTGCATGCTGAATAATAATCAGGTTACCCATACCGCGTACTTCGTTCCCGGCATACGCAACAACACCATTTTCCGCCGCCACAACAGGTGTGTTTAACGACGCACCAATGTTAATTCCATCGTTATACAGCCCGCCTTCTTTTGCGCCATAATGCGACAATATTGTTCCGCGCACCGGCCATGAAAACTTGCTGGACGAACGCGCCGCAATTTTTTGCACTTCGGTATTTTGTTTTGTCGCCTTTTTTGTATCGGTTGTTGTTTTCTTGGTTGTGGTCTTATCCGCCTTTTTCGTTTCTACTTTTTTGGCTTCTGGCTTTTTCGTGTCTTGTTTTTTTACATCGGCTTTTTTGGTTTCCGTTTTTTTTGCCTCTGCTTTTTTAGTTTCTGCCTTCTTTACTGTATCCGGTTTCTTGGCCGTATCTGCCTTAACCGCGGGCTTTGAATCCGTCTTTTTAACCGTATCTTTGGTTCCCGATGCAACCGGTTTCTTGACAACCTCTGTTGTGCGCGCCGGTAAATCAGGCACCCGCAATTTTTGACCCACACTTAACGCAAACGGTGCGGTCAGTCCGTTCATAACCGCCAAATCATTAACCGGCACAGAATATGCACGCGAAATAGAATACAATGTATCCCCACGCGCAACTGTAATTTGCTTTACTGGCACGCGAACATCTTTTTGCACCTTGGGTTCAGATTTTGGTGCGGGTTCAACCTTTGGTTTTTCGGGTTCCGCTTTTTTGGGTTCAACCTTGGCCGCTGATTTCGTCTCTGGCTTTGGTTTTGGTTCTGGCTTTACCTCTGGTTTTGTCTCTGGTTTCGGTGTTTCTTTTACAACCTGCGCCGCATCTTTTTTGGACACCTCGGGTGCTTTATTCGCCGACATATCGGATTTAATTTTCAAAACCTGCCCTGTGCGAATTGTGTATGGTGCGCTAAGATTATTCATCTTGGCAATTTCGTCCAATGTCATATTATTGGCCCGCGCAATTGCATACAATGTATCGCCACGCCGCACAATAACCGTTCCAACCGCAGCACGCGCCGGAACATAAATTTCATCAGTTTTATATTCTGGAATATCAATTATATCTGGGTCGGGTGATTCCACCTTTGGCGTTTCTGTTGATTCTTCTTCGGGTTCTTCATCCGGCTCTGTGGGGGTAGTATTATCCGAATCATCCGATAGTTCGGTATCATCGGTTTCTTCTTCGACCGCATCATCCCCCGGCATTACATAGTCATCCACACCTGCATAATTTACATAGTCCCCCGTATCAGACGAACCATAAATTTCTGGCGATGCGTACACCCCATAGTCGCGCGCCGCAGAATTATAAATATCAGGTTCTGTATTCGGGTCGGCCAACAATGCCGGGTATCGCGCCGAAATAAAATCACCGACACTATCGGGAATAGATGTAATTTTGGGCTGCAAATCACACGACGCAAAAATTGCGCCGGCCGCACAAACCACCATCGCAAGAATAAAATTTCTCATACCAAGATTATATCATAAAAAACACAGAAAATAAACACGTCATAGGAAAATTACACATTTGTTTTTTTCATAAACAAAATGCTAATTTCAAACAATGCCCACATCGGCAATGCCAGTAAAATTTGCGACACAACATCTGGTGGGGTTAAAATTGCCGCAATAATAACGATGAAAACAATGGCATAGCGCCGCATTTTGATAACCCTTTCGCGCGCCAATATTCCGGCACGATTCAACAGCACCAAAATCAACGGCAATTGAAATGCGATTCCAAACACTTTTAACATACCAATTGCAAACGCTAAATAATCACGCACCGCTGGCATAACTATCGCGGGAACTGGCGCCATCTCGTTTAAATCTATGAAAAATCTAAATACCGTTGGGAATAAAACATAAAACGCGAATGCCGCACCAACCAAAAACAACAACGGCGATAAAATAAATATTGGCAACACAAACCGCTTTTCGTTCTGGTGTAATCCAGGGGCAACAAACGCCCATATTTGATACAGCGCAAATGGAATTGTTAACATGATCGCAATCAACAAAGATAATGACAGCGATATCATCAAGCCATCGGTTATCCCCGTATAGAGCATTTGCGCATCATCCCATACCGATATCAATGGCCATGTCAAAAATTCCTGAACATATGGTGCAACCCACCACCCCAAACCAAAGGTTAAAATAAAGAACCCAATGGTCCACAAAACCCGTCTGCGCAATTCGGAAAAATGTTGCATCATTGTCATTTTCTTCATTTTTTGCCCTTGCGTTTTTTAACAGGTTTCCTGACAGAGATTGTATCTAATACATCTTTTGTTGTGGTGTTTATAATATCATTTATGGGCTCTTCCATTTCTATCTGTTCTTTAATCTTTTCAGATGCATCGGTAATTTTCCAAATAATAGAACGAATAAATTTGACAACCCGCGCCAATGCACGCGCCACATCAGGCCAATACCGCGTCGGTATCACCATAATCGCGACCAACAATATAACGATAAATTCTGCCCAACTTATTCCAAACATTTTTTAATCATAGAAATCATCACCACCGCTGGTGCTGACCGTCTTATGCCGTTGAATTTGGAAATAATTTTTCCCAAAATCTGTTTTGTTTTTCAAATTGCTAAATGCGACATCCGTTTTATTTCCAACCGCATCTATGATTGTCCACGCATTTAATGACACAGGATTTTTATTAAATACCATCACCATGGTTCCCAAACCTTCCTGGCCACGCAAATTCATTTTCAATGCAAATGTTGTTTTACCAACCGCCGTATCCACAACATTTATATCGGCATTTTGCAAATCTATTTTTTTACGCACCAAAATCCCCGCCGGCGTACTGGTCAATGGAACCGTTGTAATTTGATCCAACGATTTATCATAGAAATACAAATCTGCGCCATCCGCCATTAATTGTATCGGCATATTTTTGTAATCAAGACGAACGCGCCCTGGACGCAACATTGAAAATGTGCCCTTCTCTTTTTTACCCTTGTTCGTTTGAACAAAATCACCCGTCAGTCCAGTTATAGAATTAAGGTATTTTTCCGCAGATGCCACCCATGATTTATTAGTTTCGGCAAATGCACCGAACGTCATAAAAACGGAAACTATTGCAACAAATATTTTCTTCATTTTATAACCTCTTTGAATAATTCTAAAATGCGATTTTTCACATTTTCCAACGTGTCCTTTACAACCGCACCTGCGGCAAATTCATGTCCCCCACCCCCAAGTGCAACCGCAATTTGTTCCACCGGTTTAAACCGGCCGCGCAAAGATACACCAATTTGATTTGGTTTTTGTTCTTTAAGCAACGCGATATAATCCAGCCCGTGAATCTGTCCCAATAAATTCAAAACCGTTTCCCCACGGCCATCAAGATTCTTGTATTGCTTATTATCAATAATCGCAATTGCCAATTTATTTTTATAAAAGAATTCTGCGTTCCCCGCGACCAAGGATTCTGTAATAACTGTTTTACGTGGTTTATTGGCAAGATCATCCATTATTCGCTGAATATTTACACCGCCATCTACTAAATCTGCCGCAACCTTTAATACGCGACCGTTTTTCGAATATTTAAAACACCCCGTATCCGTAATAATCGCCGTCATTAAAAGTGTCCAAACTGTTAAATCAGACTTCCATTTTGCAGCACATATTAGTTCATATATTATCTCTGCAACCGCTGCAGCACTTTGATCATCAATACATAACTGCCCTACATATTTATCATTTATGTGATGGTCAATTTCGATGATAAATTTGGCCTTGTCTAAAAATTTCTTGGGACCGCCAATATTGCGTTCAATGCCATAATCCATAACTATCGCAACATCAACTGGAATATTGTCATCAACATGCGTGTAATAACGCATCCGGTAGCGCAATGGCACATTATCAAGATTATCTGGCACATTTCCATCATACATACATATAACTTCTTTGCCATAATTTAATTCTATCAACCGCGCCAATGCCAACACAGAACCAACCGCATCCCCATCTGGATTTTTATGACCACACAGCACAATAGATTGCGCCTTGGATATTTTATCGTTAAAAATTTTTATCTGTTCTTTTGTTATCATCTCGCGATATCTTCCAATACCAGTTGAACACTTCTGCGACCGTTATAGTCATTTT
>JAFZTZ010000087.1 GCA_017618595.1 Alphaproteobacteria bacterium | reverse complement strand
CGCCCGATTAAACCAAGCACTCGATTTAATTACACGATACCCAGAATTATTAAAATATCGCACAGATGATTATTTATACGATTCCCAAGGGTGCATTATTGCATACGGCGAAGAAATGCAAAAAATATTGTTTCAACGCCGCGAAGCACAAAACATTGAACGCGCACAAAATAATTTCGATAGCATGGTTTCGGCACGCACCCAAGATTTAGCCGACTATCAGAAAATTATTGATTTTCTTGATGGCAAAGTCGCACCAGATGACATGCAAAAATCATGGTTGGACAAATGGGTTTATGTCCCACAAATGGCAAGTGAAGATTATGTACTACAAAAATATATTGATTACATAGATACAAACAAATTAATTGATTTTTATAACCAATTAATATCATCCGCATTTTATCGTGATGCTGCCACCAAAGAAATAAAATTACCAACTAACGCAACCAATATCGATATATACGACAAAATAGGCGAAATATTAAATATGCAATCAATCACGGTATTCTATAACACGTTTGATGCATATATGAAATTGGCCGCGCATTATCATGATACAGGTGATATCAACGCAGAACGTAACATATATGCACAATTGGTCGATGTCGCGTCTGAGGCAAAACGCCTAATTCCTGATAACAATGATTCTACATCTATTTGGGCCGTAATTTATAATCACATTAACAACAATTTACCACGACCCGCGTCAAAAAACATATTCTATTGTATGCCACCGTTATACGATATAATGACCAACGGAATTGTTAATGACCTTGAATCAAATAAAACAGAAATTATTACGAATATTATCAAAACATATGGGTTTAAACGGTTGCCACAAACCGAAGAAGAACTGATATTTGTTATAGAAAAATTGGGTGATTATCTGTTTGGTAAAAAATATCCAGACCCAGATCGCGAACAAGATATGCGCAAAGCGGAAAAAATATTTGCCGCCATGAAACGATACAGATACCTCGATTACAACGATGCATTACGCATTGCCACAGAAGAAGTAGAACGCGAAGAAGCAGAAAATCCAAAAAACGAACCCAAAGATCAAGATTTTGCAAAATACCTGTACGACGACCTGCCCCCCGAAACAAAATATATTATGTCATCGGTACACGGGCGGGCTTCGGACCTATCACTTGCGATACCGTTGTTAGCAACATTTTTAAATTCTGGCTATAAATGCAACCCTGTTAATGTTCTTAAAGTGTGTCGCAAAACCTATTTTTATGAAATGAGAGAATTCGCAGATATCTTTACAAAATTGATACCCGATGAATCATTCAATTCATTAAATCTTGATGATAAAATATATTTATATGAATTTTTAGATACATGCCGTGGATTTTCAAAAACAAATGCAAATAAAAATCGTTTTATAAAACAAATAGTTAATGAAATTATTACGTATCCCGATTACGATATCGCGGTTGGTTATGCCGAAAGAATATTAATGCGCAAACATATCGCATTTCAGGAATACGGTAAAAACAAGCTGGATATAGAATTTGCCAACGAACGTGAAAAGTTATTAGAATTTTATTCTGATTATTGGGCAAACAAACTTGGCCAAGACGACAACAGCGAAGAATTTGCCCAGTTGGCCCAAGAACTTGTGGAATTTTTACAAAATACGGACAACAATTTTTCATCATCCATCGCCGGCGAATTATCAGATCGTATTGCAAACAAAATTTGCGCCCAGGAAAATGTCACCGCAATTCTTGATTCCGTAAACAATAAAACTATCAAGGGTACCGATGCCGAACGTGCAGACTATTTTGGTCGCGGTGCCGAAGCATTCCTTAATTTTGTTGCAAAAGCGCCAAATGTCGCATTGGCAACCATAGAATTTATAAATAATGAATTGACCGATGATTCCATAAATACATTTATAAACGCTATTCAATCTGAACTTGAAAATCATCCATACGACATGGAGTCAATTCATTTTGATGCTTCATATTCAAAAGAATTTTTAACCAAAGAATCTCTTACCGTTCTTCATGAAAATTTCTGGGCGGCAAATTTACAATTACGCGCATATTTGATGAACCATCTGTTAAATGGATACTGCACCGAAGACAACCAGAAATTACAACTTGTGCTTGATATGTTCTTTGCACCCGATTCTGAATATTATGATGATGCAAAACTTATTTTGAAATGTATCTATCAAAATCTTGATTCCGTTGAACGCAATTTGGTTTTGGCGGCGCTTATCGCATCTGGTAAAAAACCTGGTGAAAACGAAATGACGGCGGGAACCGCGGTTGGTCGTGGTTTAAAAATGTTCCTGCAAAACAAGGGACCGGCATTTATTAAATTTGGACAATTGTTATCTTACCTGCCGAACCTTGATCCAGATATTCGTCATGAATTATCAAACCTGCGCGACAAGGCAAAAATACCATCACGCGCCGAACTGTTTGAAATGCTGACCACATCATTACCGAATGCAGAATATCAAAAAATATCGCATGTCGGCCAGATACTTGGTGCGGGTTCGTTCTTTGTCACGGTCCAGGTTAAATATGATGGCAAAGATTGTGTGATATCACTGATGCGGCCGCATACCAAGAAATTAACAACGGATGGCATAAATATGATTGCACAAACAATCAAAGACATGACCGCCCAAAACAAAAAGTTTGCCGTATTACAAAACATTGTTAACCAGGCACGTGATTCCGCATACAGCGAAATCGACATTGAACAAGATCACCAAAAATATACCGACGCGATTAGAATATATGAATCGTTTACAATTCATACACCAATGGGTGACTATTCACCCGATGTTGCGCGCTGGATTGCGTATGGTTCAGCACCCGATAAAACGAATTCATATAAAATAATGGAAATGTCACCTGGTGTACCATTAACATCTGATGAATTAACCGAAGAAGAACGGCACGATATGGCATTGGCGTATACAACATTGGAATTGGCCATATTGCTGTCTGGAAACAAATGGGATACCGATCGTCACGCGGGCAATCAAAACTTTTTAAATAAAGATTTACGCGAATTTTGCATTGGCATTTTTGATACTGGTGCACAAATGAATGCCGCACCAAAACGTCGCGACAAACGAATGATTGGTTACCTGCTCTATACATTAATAACCGGTATGCGCGAAGGAAAACAGATATCTGAAATTTTAACAACAACGGTTCAAGATATGGATCGTCTGTGCAGAAAGTTTGGTATCAGTACCGCATACCTTGACGGTGTACAACGCGGCCTGACCGCATTGTCTGACATTATTCAATATCAAAAAGAAATTCGTGATGATAATGGAAACATTGTACAAGAGGCAAAATCTCTTACCGCCGCAGATTTGGAATATATCGCGATGGCAATTTTGCAATCTGGAATTATAGATAAAACACTTCTTAACACGACCAAGGCACACTTTATTTTAGATATGTTGGCATTCTGGAAACCAAAGGGTAAAATGCCGGAAATAAATATCGAAGATTATGATAACCCCATCAGTATTACTGTTGGTCCCGAAATTCTAAACCAAATAGAAACCAATGTTATAAACAAGGCGACATCTGAAATAGAACAAATAATCGAAGAAAAACGAAAACAAGAACATCTTGGTGTACGTATTGGATTAACCGAGAAAAAACAAGATCCAATAACACCTAAAAACGATTTTTCCAACGGAATGTAAATTTTAAATTACCGGCGATGCTTTTTAATACGCTTTTTGTGCCGTTGATAATATTTTGTTAAACCCAAAACAACAAACACAAAACATAAATCCATAGATACAATAAATATGATACCTGGTTCTGGGCTTTCCAATAACACGTACGCAAAATAGCACAAATCAGCCGCAACCCATGTAAACCAACTTGTTAAACTTATATCATCGGCAGATTTTGTTTTTAATATTTTTACTATCTGTGGTATATAT
>JAFZTZ010000086.1 GCA_017618595.1 Alphaproteobacteria bacterium | reverse complement strand
CAGCAACTATCGTTGCAGATTACAAACCAAACGACCATAACTATTAAAATAAAAAATACACCGCGTGGTGTATTTTTTGTTTTAACTGGTTGCGGGGGATGGATTTGAACCACCGACCTTCAGGTTATGAGCCTGACGAGCTACCGGACTGCTCTACCCCGCGATAAACGGCCTAATTATAAATCATATTTTTTTGTTGTCAAACAAAATATGATTTTTAATACGAATTTTCCAAGAATTCAACCATCTTTTGCATCATCGGCAACAAATCAAATTTCTTTGTTTTCTTGCCCTTGACCATTTCTTCTACATCAATGTATTCTGCCAATTCTTCCGCCGTATACGTGCGTTTTTTCAACGCTAATTCACGCAATTCTGCATATTCGTTTGATGTTCTTTTTGTGTTATGAGTATCCACAAAACCAACACTAACAATTACCAAACCATCCGGACCATCGGCAACCGCCCATACGATACGCTTTGAGTCATTAAAACTAGAACTATCTATACTTTGAACCAAACAGCATCCGCTTTCTTTTTTAACAGTTCCAGACACCGCTATTTTTCCATGTTTGATTATATGCACTGGACCCTGGAATTGCATTTCCAATGGATCAATGTTTATTTCATTTATCGCGCGCAATACAGATTTCACATTCTGTTGTGATGATTTTGTTACATTTTTCAATACGGCCTTGGAAATGTATTTTTTGATTTTTATTGGTTCTTTAACCTTAATCAGTTTGCGTTTTTCTACTGCTGCCGGTGCAGATTTTTCCGGCGCAACAGTTTGTTCCTCTGTCTTTGCGGCTTCACGTTCTTTGATAACATTTAAACATTCTTGGTACACCAAATCTAACTGCGCTGCATCTATGCATACAACATTTACGCCATCCGCGCGTCGCATCAGTTTCTTTTGAATACCATTATGACGCAAATCCGATAAAACACTTTTTATCAAACGTTCCAATGCGTCATCATTAAACGATTCAAATAAAGATTTATATTTTTCAACATAGCGGAACACACGGATAATATCTTTGACATCCAAATGTTCACCCGAAATTTTATTTTCAATAACTTCTTTTACGGGTGCCGGTTTTTCTTTTGATGTTTTTTGTTGTTCTTTAACAGCATTATCTGTACTTTGAACAAATTCTGTAATCACATCTAACAGGTTATTACCCTTGGTATCAAGAACTGTTAAATCTGGGTGCTCTACTATGAAATCTAACGTATTGCGCAGATGCTGTGCATCATGCATAAACTTTTTATTAAGTAATTTTGGTTCAACAATTAATGTTTCTACACCGTTCGGGATTATATCCATCAACACATCAAAATCTGTAACACTAAACGCACAGTTTATTGTACGCGCCAATGGTAAAACAGTATCTTTGGTTAAATAATCTTTTTTAAGTTCATGACAGTCAAATGTTCCATTAACCTGGTATGGAAAAACCTTGATATCTTTATTGCAAACATAATCACCAAATACAACGATATGCGACAAATATGACGGGTCTAATTTAATTTTTTTCAGTTTTTCCGCACTAAAATCTTCCCTTATAACAATATATGCATCTGGATGATTTAATCGTACATCTTGGCATAACGATGGGAAATTCCAAAATGCGCACTCCATATCACGTTCAATTGGTTCACCATCATAATTAACAATAGCAATTTTTAATACTTCGTTTTGCTTTATCCCGGATCGTGCATAAATGGCATTTGTTATAATGTCTATTATCGCACTATCTGTACCCTCTTTAAACAGTAATTTTATGGATGGTGTTTCAACATATTGATTTGTCTTTTCATCAAAAACATTGAAATTTACTATTTCCTTGTCCATATCCACAAGGGCTTGAAACACCTCTTCTTGATCCATATCATCTGGGATATCTAATGCGGACATAATGTTTTGCTTGTAATCTTCCATGGTTAAAAGACGGAACAATAATTCTTTCTGATCATCTGGAACCCCAAGGTAATCAAACAATTCCATCAGCAATAATTTCGGATTTCTTTGGTATAAATTGCGGCGCGATGCATTAAATATTTTAGGTATATCAGCCCCACGACCAGCAATATCTGGAAGTTTCAAATCTTTTAAAAATTCAGACATATCCATATTTTTTGCCTCATTTTGTTCATTTCCGGTGTATGATAATACAAAAATATTAAATTGTCAATTTTTATTTTACCACATATTACTGGGGGTATTTACGGTAAAATGACTGTAATTTTATTGATAATTATAACTTATTTTGATTTTTTATTTTTATGTATACGCCAGAATATGCCGCATACATAAAATTTATAAGCATATTTTTAATTCGTTATTATCTTCGTTTTGATCGACACGTTTATTTCGTATTTCCTGGGCGGCATTTATTTTCTGTTTTATCAAAATAACATCCGGATGTGATTGAATTTGATAATTCATTTTTTCGATTACTGTATTTACTTCGTCCCGCGAATCAACAAACACCGGCATTACGGAATTCGCCGCATTATAAACAGAATCTTTGATATCAGAATTCATATCTTTTATAACAGATAAATATGCGTCTATATGCTTTTTTTCGTGGTTCAAAATCGCGCTATATGAACAAGAACCACGTCTGTGCGATTTATCTATTTTAACCAAGAAATCATTATAACCAACACTTGCATCTAATTTTTTTAATACCACACAATATCCGGTATCTTTATTTATTATATCAACAACCAAATCAAAATCTTGCGCCAATGTCGCCAAAACAGTTCCGTGGAATTTATCCATTGGTTCATCAGGTTGAATAAAATGATTTTCATGCATCGGATTTGTTATTTTCACACGCGGCGTCTGTTTATATTTAACGCACTCATCGGCAAATACAGAACAACAAACAAAAGACGCAAATAAAATAAAAGTGTATTTTTTAAACATATTAAATATCACCTGCGCCCTGTTTCTTTAGGTATTCTGCCACAAACGCCGATCCATATTGTCTGTATAAATCTTCGGCCAATAGAACTGATGAACGCCCAGATTCAAACAGGCGCAACAAACTGCCCAAACCACCAAGTTCTGTATTTAATATTACAGATTCATTATTAACAGGTCGCGACAACAACACCGCGCGTTTTAAATTTGGATATGCTTTACCCTGGATGAACGCCATTTCTAATGGATTAAGGTTCCAATGTTCATAATCGGCCGCATCTGCCGCAGGATTACGGAAGAACATAATTGTCTGGGCCTGGCCACGAACAACGTCACCTATGCCAAGTTTATCCAAAACATTTGCGCGTTGGAACGCAACCATATATGCCTGACGGTTTTTACGACCTTCTTGTAAACCTGTTATAAAGTTATCGCGGAACATTTTGTTTTCTAACATAGGTGCAGTTTCATCGATCATAATCAATGATGGATTTCCACCTGATACTGTGGTGTTGTTAATTCTGTGCAATATATATGATATAACCGCCGGTGCCAATGTTGAATCTTGTAATATATCTGTAAAGTCAAATGTTGTTAAACGTGATTGCAGATCCAGCGTATCTTCATTTTCATTAAATATTTCGCCATATTGCAATGGATCAACCCATTTTTTAAGCGCGCTACGCATATTACCAGATGACGAAAAACAACTTTCCCACAGATTTTTCAACATTCTGTCTTTATCTGATAAATAATCAAAATTCACAGATACTGCACGTGCAATTTCGTCCGCAGAATTTGCATCGCCCTGCTCTGAAATCATTGCAAACCAACGACGCAAGAACGCGCGATTTGCCATAGTATCCGGCATCTTTAATGGATTCAAATGTGTCAAAAATGCAGTATCAGATTTTTCCTTGCTCTGCATAGTTATATATTTTCCACCAACCGCAAGTGTGAATATTTCGGCACCCTTATTTCTATCAAAGAAGAATGCTTTCAATTTCTTATGTCGTAATGATTGCGCGATTAAGAACGAGAATAACGTTGTCTTACCACCACCAGTTGGACCAATTGTTAATGTGTGACCCACCGCCGCCGGTTTGTCAGAAACATGGAATTGGAATTGATATGGTGTTCCCTGGGCGGTTGGGAATATAACAAGTGGCCCCGGACCCCAATCTGAATTTGAAATTCCGCGCGGTGTACTGGACATTGGTATACTTATTGCGGCGGCACGTGATAACATTTTAAACGTGCGCGGGAAAGTATCAAATCCCGGAATCATTGCAAACCATGAAACCTTGGTTGCAAATCTTTCTTGTATTGGTGCCACACCAAATGATGCACATATCTTTTTAAATTCATCAACATAATCTTTTAATTCTTCTTGGGTTTTACCAAATATAATAAACAGCGGATAATAATTCACCAATGTTTGATTTCCAGAAACATTTTCATCCATAACAGATTCTGCATCCGAAAGTTGTTCTTCGGTTGAATCGTTTTCTTTATTTGCAACATTACGACGTTGGCGCAATACAGCCTCAACATCGGCGGCACCCATAATTTTGAAACCATTCATACAAATCATTTCTGTTTGAATAGTATTTACAGAATCAAAGAAATCTTCGTCCAGATAATCTGGCGCGGCGCGGAACGATACCAACGATGAATAATATTCTTTATTACCACTTGTGTATTTAATATTACCATTTGGTAAAAATTCAACATCATCAACCGTTGAAAGTTCGGTTATTTTTTCATCACAAACTTCTGGTTCTGGTTTTGTAATCGGTGAAAATATCCGACCAAAGAACTTCGCCATATTATCACGCGAATTATTCCGCAAAACCTGGGGATTATATGGCGCAAGAATAGATTCTATGTAATTTCCATATTGATTTAATAAATCACGCGCATTTTGTCCACTAACCGATAATACAATATAATAACTGTTTAAAAATATACGCAGCCCCTGGGAATGCCATTTATCATATATTTTTTGTAAAACCGGTTGATCAAATTCATAATCTGTATTTTCGCCGACCGCATCACGTATAGTAAAAAACCGCAAAATAACATTTGGATTATGTATCTGGTTAAAAATTTGCGCCCGCAGATCCAAAAATTTTGCACGTTGTTCATCGGTTTGCATACTAGTTTGTACACCAGAAACCTTATAAACACGAATCAAAGAATTATTATCAAGTTCTAATGAATCATCGGTATAAACCGTTTGAAATGGTATATATTCATAATAATGTTTATAACCAAACTTTGGAAAAACATATTTTACAATTGTTGGGATGTACATCATTAAAAGAATAAATACAAAAATAACCGCCACCACCATGATAGTAAGTGTCATAGTTACTGAAAAACCACCACCGGCAAAATATTTAAAGAACCCTTCTATCATGCAGACAATCTCCGTGGTATTTTATTTTTCATTAACTTTATTTTTGATACAAGAACCTGGCCCAATTGGGTATCGCGCTTTGTAAATTGTGCAAAAATCATATGAACCAAACATACAGATATTAAAAAATATAGCGGATTAAGATAAGTATTAACAAAATCACCGCCAAAAACGCTTAACCCAACAAGAAAAAGTACCATAAAAACTGCGAACTGAACCATAAAATTCAGAATCGCAAGAGTATACGGAACCCCAAACAAAAGCGATGGATTCGCCAAAGCTTTTAACACTTGTTGTCTCATTTTAATGAAAATCCCTCCATGGACAAATCTATTATAACAATTTCAACAATTTTCAACAAGCATAAAAAACAAAAACATAAAATTGTTAAAAATGTTGAAAAAATCACAAATTTTTAACCATTTTTCAACATCTTTACTTTTTCAACAAAATGGCTAAAAATCGCAAAAATACTGCAAAAAATTGTTAAAAACTTTGTTAAAAACCGTTTTTCAACAATTTCAACAACCCCAACAATAACAACAATTTATAAATATAATATTTGATTTTTGTTAAAAAGTGTTTATAATTGCTTCGCAAAAAGGATAAAAAATGAAATTTTTAAGTTCTCTACGTGCATGGAAAAAACGTGGAAATATTAAACAGGTTCGCCGTGGAAAACAGGTTGTTCTGATTGATCCTGATAACCCGAAATTCAAGGCAAAACAGGGTTTTAAAAGAAAATAAATCCTATGTTTTTTCGCATATTTTGTACGGTATGCCGGTTGGAGTACCGTATATTTTTTTAAAAAAGGTCAAAATCGTTAATAAATGCCTCTACCATTGCATCTTTAACCTCGGCCCCAGATAGACCAGCGGCGCGCAGATAGTTTTCTGTTTTATCATTTGGATGGAAAATATATGCACTATGATTGGCAAATTCCGGAACTGATAAAATACGTTGGGATGGCATAAATCTTATTTTTGCACTTTTATCCAAAGTGTGCCCGGCAAAACGAATATCTGATCGGCAATTTTTACAATTTGGATTTATAATCGCAACTCCCGATGCTGATGAAGAACTGTCTTTATTACCTATTATTTTTGTTTGTAATAAAATTCCAGTATCTGGCGCATCGTGTTCCGCGACAATTTTTAAACCCAATTCAGATGAATTTTCGCACATAATATGGCCGCGAATTTCAGAATTTTTCCCGGTGTTTTTGATAAAAATATTCAAAAAGGCCGGGAATTTATTTTTTATATTCACACTTAAAAATACCGGTTGGGACATAACAGATATATTTATATTTAATGTATTTTCATCTTTTATATCACCAACATATATAATATGAATAGGTAAATCATATTTTTTATTTATTATACCTGTTTCGGTAATTGTGGAAAGTTCTGGCTGATAAACCCCGTCACAGTAAACAATAGTTTCTGATGGAAATGTTTTTATATTGAATTTGTTCCACATGTATGACATATTACTTGTATTATAAAGGATTTTGTTATGGGTTTCAATTGTGGAATTGTTGGATTACCAAATGTGGGAAAATCAACATTATTTAATGCGCTGACACAAAGTGCCGCCGCAGATGCGCAAAATTATCCTTTTTGCACTATCGAACCAAATACCGGCCGCGTTGTTGTTCCGGATGAAACATTACATAAATTGGCGGCGGTTGATAATTCGGCCAAAATTATACCGACACAACTGGAAATTGTCGATATTGCCGGTCTTGTGCGTGGTGCATCAAATGGCGAAGGTTTGGGAAATAAATTCCTTGGGAATATCTTAGAAACAGATGCAATAATTCATGTTATTCGTTGTTTTGAAAATGATGATATTGTTCATGTTGATGGTCGTATAGATCCAATTGCGGATATTGATACCATTGAAACAGAACTTATGATGGCAGATTTAGAAAGTTTAACAAAACAGATGAAAAACCTTGAAAAAAAGGCCCATGGTCTTGATAAAGAAGCAATAAAATTATTAGCGGATGCGAAAATAATTGCGGAAAATCTTGAAAAATCTGTGCCGGCGCGGGAAAGTGGTGTTGATAGTAAACCATTTAATTTATTAACCGCGAAACCGGTTATATATGTATGTAATGTTGAAGAAGCGGTCGCGGCAACCGGGAATAAATATTCTGATATGGTTGTTCAAAAGTTTTCTAGTAAAGCGCCTGTTTTGATTATTTCTGGGAAAATAGAAATGGAAATTGCCCAAATTGTTGACCCAGATGAAAGGAAAATGTTTTTAAATGACCTTGGGCTTGAACAATCAGGTTTGGAAAAAGTTATAAAAACCGGGTATGAAACACTTGGTCTTCAAACATTTTATACAGTTGGACCAAAGGAAGCGCATGCATGGACAATAACGCGTGGTATGACCGCACCCCAGGCGGCAGGTAAAATTCATACAGATTTTGAAAAAGGTTTTATACGTGCCGAAATTATTTCACCATATGATTATATTGCACTTGGTGGTGAAGTCGCGGTCAAAGAAGCCGGTAAAATGCGACTTGTCGGACGTGATTATATAATGCAAGAAGGTGATATTTGTCATTTCTTGTTTAATAATTAAAATATATATTATATGTTAATAAATCCGCTGTATAGCGGATTTTTTATTGACAAATTTAATTTTTATAGTAATTTTTATGCAAAATAAAAGGTTATATTATGACAAGAAATCGCAAATTAAAAAAATTAGAAAATCTAGAAATTGCTTATTCTTTATTATCTGAACAATGCACTTTGGATGATTTATTAGACACCAAGGCGCACTGGGAAATGGTAAATATGTCTGAAAAACAAAAAGAAGAATTTATTCGTAAAAAAAAGCTAGAGGTTTTTTGTAAAAATCTAACTCCATGTATTATTGTCGCAGAAAAAAATCTTAACGGTTTAAATACATATCAAAATGCCGAAATTATAGGTTTAACAAAAGATATGACAGATGAACAAAAAGATCTTTTAAAAGATTTATCTAAGAGTGTTAATTTAAAAAGATTTTTGGCAATAACAAGACGTGGAACATCCGTATTAATAATGT